>PMLH01000524.1 GCA_003159055.1 Myxococcales bacterium | reverse complement strand
CGAATCTTCGACTTGATGGTGAGCGCCATCGTCTTCAGCACCGCATCGCCGGCCAAGTGTCCATGCGTGTCGTTGACCTGCTTGAAATGGTCGAGGTCAAACATCACCATCGAAAGCTCGCGATGGTAGCGACTGGCGCGTGCGATTTCGCGCGCCAGTGCTTCCGAAAAATGCCGCTTGTTGAAGATCTGCGTAAGACCATCCACCGTGGTCAGTCGGTAGATTTCCTCGTGGTACGCACGTTCGATGTTTCCTTCCGAAAGGAACTTGAAAATGGTCCGCCCGATCTTGACCAGATCTCCGTCGGCTAGCGTACGTTCTTCGACCAGTTCGTCGTTGACGTAGGTTCCGTTGGTCGACCCTAGGTCGCGGATGCGAACCGCGCGACCAGCGTTGACGATTTTGGAATGCGCGCGGGACACGGATTCCTGATCGATTTGGATGTCGCACTTGTTGGACCGCCCGAGCGTGATCGACGGATTGTCCAGGTTGTGTTTGCGCCCGAGCTCCGGACCGTAGATCACGACGAGGCACGCCTCCTTGGTCGGAGGATGCTCGGTGATGCGGTTGATGCTGGTGACGACAGTCTTCGCCCGAACGCGATCCAGATCAGGTGTGGTGTCTTCTCGTTTGGGTGGATTGCGTGCCAAGAGTAACCAACAGGTTAGGGCAGGACTGCTGCGCGGTAAAGATGGAGGGTTATTTGACACCTTAACCTACATGTATGACTTTAACCACATGAGGTTGCTCGTCGGCAGAAACTCCACTCTGGCAGCTTTCTCAACAGGTCTCTTCGCCACCCTCGGCGCCGGCGTCGCAGGTGCGCAAGGAGTCGATTCGGATGCGCAGGCGGTGGGCGGCATGCGTCCGTCGGTCGCGCTCGAAACACTGGTTCTCCAAGGTTCGCACTTCGTCGCGGCCCTCGAAGGTGGTGGGCTTGCGCAACTCACGCTCAATCCAGTGCTGCAGAAGTCGGTCGACGACGCCCTGGCTTCCCACCACCTGCCGTTTGCCGCCGCTGCCGTGATTTCCATTCCCGACGGAAGGGTGCTGGCGCTGTCTGGATATTCGAAAGCGGATCCCAGCCTCGATACGGCTGCTCTTGCGTTGCGCCCGTGGGCGCCCGCCGCTTCCGTGTTCAAAGTGGTTGCGGCTTCCGCGCTGTTGCAGGAAGGCCACGTCGATCCGGAAACACGCATCTGCTACCACGGAGGCGTTTCATCGGTGCTGCGAGACAACCTGGTGGATATGCCGGCGATCGATCGCAGCTGCGCCAGCCTGGCCTACGGCATTGGCAAATCCCAGAACGCCATCATCGCGAAACTAGCATCGCGCAACCTGCGGCCCGAACAGCTCGAACGAATCGCCACAGCCTTCGGGTTCGGCGAAGAAATCGAATTCGACGCCCCGGTCGAGCCTTCGGAAATCGATGTCCCGCGCGAGCCACTCGAATTCGCGCGCGCGGCCGCTGGCTTCTGGCACAGCTCGCTGTCCGCGTTGCACGGCGCCCTGCTTGCCGCGACCATCGCCAACCGAGGCGAAATGCCGGCCGCGCACATCATTGCGAGGGCCGTGGACGCCAAAGGGAATGCCTTGCGACTGCAGCCGCGCCCATCGCATCGGGTGCTGGATCCTGCCGTGGCCGCCCAGGTCGGTCACATGATGCAGCTGACGACCAGCATGGGCACGGCCCGTCGAAGCTTCCGTGACCGCAAGGGGAATCCCACACTTCCTGTCGAGGTTGCCGGCAAGACCGGTACCCTCTTCTACCGTGGCCGACCGAGCGACCCTTCTTTGCCGGGCGGCGCCAGCCTGCCCAGCGGCGAACAGATTGGCTATAGCTGGTTCATTGGCTACGCCCCGGTAGAGAAGCCGACCATCGCTTTCGCAATTTTGCTTGGAAATCCCGCGGCTTGGCAGCTCAGGGCTCATGTCGTTGCCCGTCAGGTTGTGGCGGAGTACCTGGCGGAACAGAATTCGACCCGCCACGGCCGCCTCCTCGCACGACGTTGAGTCTCGCAAACCTTCCCGAGGGGAGATCCGAAACCGTCAAGAAACTGTCGGCACGCTTTTGCGTGAGGGCTGATACAATCTCCAGGCCCGGTGAATGGGCAGAGGATTCAATGTCGCTGCTCTTCGAATGGCTGGAGAACGCAGTGAAGGGCCGAACTGCCGGTGGCGGTTCGGGACACGCAGTCGTGTACCACGACACCTATTTGTCCTGGCGGGGCCTCCTCCATCGGGTCGAGCGCAGAGCACGCGAATTAGCATCCATGGGTATTGTGGCCGGCGATTGGGTCGGGCTGATGCTCGGAAACGATCCCGAGTTTCTCGTGCTCACCCTGGCGATCTCCAAGCTTGATGCCGTGGTCGTACCGATCGATCCGACAACCGGTGGGCGCGACCTCGACATGACNNCCGAACGCCATCGATCCGCTGGCCGCGCCGTCGGGCACGCTTCGTCTCGATAGGCAAGTTCACGTTTCACGCCAGACCGCCGAAAGCCGCCACCGCATCTCCGGCACGCTGCTAACCTGTGCCCTCTACCCTTGGTCTCGCCCGGCTTTCCCGGGGAATGAACAGCCGGAGGTCGTGCTTCTTACCCTGGATTCTGGCGGCGATCCCAAGGCAGTTGTCAGAAGTGCCACACAGCTTCGTGGCATCGTCGAATCCCTGACGGCGGCGTTCGAGATCAGTCCGGAATCCCACTTGCTTGGCGCGGCCCCGCTTTTCGATAGCCAAGGCTTCGACTTCGGCCTTCTCGCCGCGCTGCCCCAGGGCGCCACACTCTATCTCGACGACGGAACCGCGGGACCGCGTATGGCCAAGGCGCTGCTCGATCAGGNNCGAACCAGCAAAGCCAAGCCGCTTCGCCAACAAACTCGCCTGATTTGTTCTGGCGTGCCGTTGCCGCCACCGGTGGCACGCGCGTTCCGCGACCGCTTTGGCGTCCCCGTGCTTTCCTGCTACCACAGTTGTGAGACCGGACCAGTGGCCGTCGACATGGACGGCACCCATCCGAGCAGCGTCGGCAAGCCCCTGCCCGGCGTCGAGATCAGAATCGCCACGACCGACGGTGAATTGCTGGGCACCGGAATCTCAGGGCCAATCTGGGTTCGCAGCGCAGGCGTCGCGACCACCTTTTCCCCAGCCATGCCGGTGCGAGCCGGAAAGGTGCCGGTCGGGCGATGCCAGCCCGATGGCTGGCTGCGAACCGGGGATGTCGGGTATTTCGACAGCAACGGCCTCTTGGTGCTCACCCACCGGGAGGATGACATCGTCCGGGTGGATCGCCGACGCGTCGCCCTGGGCGAAATCGAAAGTTGTTTGGAGTCGCTGGCCGACGTGAAAGCAGCTCAAGCGCACGTCGAATACGACGACGCAGGCTCCAGCCACATCGTGGTTCGCATCACGCCAGACGGACGGTGCAAATCGAGCGCGATGCTCGACCACTGCGCGAAACAGCTGGCCCCGCACAAGGTCCCGAAGCGCATCGAAATCGGCGAGTAACGATGCTTCGCTGCCGGCAAAGCCGGCAGGCTCTGCACGCGTTGCCTGCCTGCTGTGGCGATTGGACCAGGCGCACCTGATGCGTAGTGCGGGCTGGCGCCCACTGGGATTCGCGGTAACTTGGTCCGCGCCCATGCTGCCTATCGTCGACTCGCATTGCCACCTGGATTTCGAGGACTTTCGCGAGGACCTTGCGGCCGTCATCGAACGGGCGCGCGCTGCAGGGATCATCGCCATGATCTGTGTCGGCTCGGGCGGTGACTTGGCGACCGCCGAGCGAGCTGTCGCACTTGCCAACAAGGAAGCCGACATCTTTGCCGCTATCGGCATCCATCCCCACGACGCGGCCAAGGTTACGCCCGAGCTCTGGCCGGCCCTGGAAAAGCTGGCGAAAGACGCGCGCGTGGTTGGCATCGGCGAGACCGGGCTCGATTATTTCTACGACCATTCGCCAAGGCAGGTGCAGCGCGAAGTTTTCGAGCGTTTTTTGCGGCTCGCCGCCGCCGTCGCACGACCGGTGATTTGCCATGTTCGCGACGCGCACGAGGATGCGATCGCGGTCCTGCGCGCGGGACCGATCCCCGACGCCGGTGGCGTGATCCACTGCTTTTCTGGCACCGTCGAGGACGCCAGGCGGTATCTCGATCTGGGACTGCATCTGTCCTTTTCGGGCGTCTTGACCTTCAAGAAGGCCGATGAGCTGCGCAAGGCCGCCGCCTATGCTCCCTCCGATCGCATCCTCGTGGAAACCGACGCGCCCTACTTGGCGCCCATCCCGCATCGCGGCCAGCGCAACGAGCCGGCTTTCGTCGCCAAGACCTTGGAGGCTCTGGCCCAAGTGCGAGGGATAGTCCTTCCGCGTGCCGCCGAGGCAACCACCGCAAACGCCTTCCGCCTATTTCAGCTATCGCTAGCGTCGGCGTCCAATATCCAAGTTTGATGTGCCCTCCCAGGGTTCCCATCACAACGGTTGACCCTCGGCTTTCGCCATTCGATACTCGCGCTGTGCCGACGCCAGCTACGCCGATGGTCCGGATTCAACTTCGCTACCCTGACGAAGCCACCTTCATCCAGCGATTTGCGCCCAACGTGACCCGCGGGGGAATTTTCCTCGCAAGCCGCGCGCCCCACCCCACCGGCACCGTCATCGCATTCGAAGTCGCCATCATGCAGGGATCGCCGCTGCTGGCCGGGACTGGGAAGGTGACTTGGGTGCGCGACTTCAATCCGGACGAGCCTCAGCGCGCCCACGGAATGGGCGTGCAGTTCCTCCAGCTGGCTCCCAACTGTCGGTCGATACTCGACAAGCTGCTCGAGCACAAGGCGCTGCCACCTCGCTATACGCCGGTGACCGGGGTTCCGATCAGTGCGGGGCCAGCCGAGACGCGTCGCTCGTCGCAGCGAGGCCTTTCGATGGCTGTCGATGGAGATCCCAGCAGCTGGATGGATGATCAGGGGGTCAGGCAGGCAGTCGACCGCGCCCGACTCTTGGCGGGAAAGATCGAAGATGTGGAAGCCCTTCGTATCCGAGAGAGAGAGGACCCCCCTTCGCTCGAAGAGGCCCTTGCGCAATTGCCCCGACTCTTGGACTCCAGGCATCAATAGACCGCCCCCGCTCGGGCAATTCCGAGCCTAAATCGGATAAGCCAGGTAGGATATCGGCATAGCCGCGTCTTGAAGGCGCGGCCCCTGACTGACAAGCGAGAAGCGATGAAGAAACGGAAAATCTCCACCCGAAGCGTCGAGCGCCTTAGCATCTACCGGCGCGCCTTGCTACACAGCAAGCACGAGTTCGGCCCCAGCGTGTATTCCCATCAACTGGCGCAAGCGTGCCAGCTGACCGCAGCGCAAGTCCGGCGGGACTTGATGGCCATCGGCTACAGCGGGAACCCGAACAGTGGTTACGAAGTCAAGCGCCTGCTCAACTCCTTGGCTGCGTTCCTCGACTCACAGGAGGGCCGCGCGGTGGCCATCGTCGGCATGGGCTACTTGGGGCGCGCCATTGCGGCGTACCTCGCCAATCGCTCACACAAGATTCGGTTGGTGGCGGCCTTTGACGTAGATTTGGACAAAATCGGTCTGAGTTTCAGCGACGTCCATTGCTATTCGGTGCGGCAGATGCAGGAGGTGCTCGAAGACAAGGCTATCGACATCGGCATCATCACGGTGCCCGCAGAGCACGCACAACACGCCGCCGAGCAGTTGGTCGCCGCTGGCGTCAGCGGAATCCTCAATTTCGCCCCGGTGGTTCTACGTCTGCACGAGCGCATCTACGTCGAAAACATCGACATGACCGTGGCGCTTGAAAAAGTCGCCTTCTTCGCACGCAGAAACCAGCGCGGCAAGCGCAAATAGCGGGGCCGGTGGCCGTGCCCGGTTCCGTAGCCGGTTTCGGCTTGCGGCACCGGCTGCCGGTTCCAGTTCCCCTACTTCGCGGCCCGGGTGAAGCGCCTGACAGCCTTGCGCGGAAGTGTCCAAAGCTCATCGGCGCCACGCACCCGGAAGAGCGCCAGGCAGCCCACATAGGCGAGAAAGGCGACGGCGATGGTCGCGAACAGGGATACGGCATGCGCCAGACGAAACGTACCCCATGGCCACGAGGACGGCGGCAACAAGGCCAAGGCTCGGGATGCCCCCGCCCACGCGGCGAAGGCGACCAAGCCCAGCACGGCGTTGGAAACGATCATCAGCCCGACAGCGCGCCACCAGCGCGGCGTCGCTGGACTTGCAAGCACGCGACCGAACCACACGCGCAGAATCGCGAGGTTGACCAACGCGGCGACCGTGGTCCCGAGCGCAAGCCCCGGCGCGCCCAAGGTTCGGTAGGTGAGACTGTTGAAAAGCAGGTTCGCCGCCACGGACGAGATCGATGCAATCATCGGTACGCGCGGCCGATCCACCGCGAAGAAGGCCGGCGCGAACACCTTCACCAAGCTGTACGGCAACACGCCAAGCATGTACGCCTGCACGATAGGCACCGTCGCTGCCGTGTGCACGGGAAGGAATTTTCCGCCTTGGAAGAGAAGCTGGACGACCGGCTTGGCAAGCACCACCAGACCGACCGCCGACGGAAAGGCCAGAAGCCATACCCCGCGCACACCGTCGGACACCCGCGCGATCAGCGCATCCTGGTCGCCGCGCGCCGCCTCGTTCGAGGCTCTCGCCGTGGTCACGGTTGCCAAGGCAACCCCGAACAGCCCCACCGGAAGGTAGAACAGGCGAAAGGCGTTTTGCAGATAGGTGAGCGGCCCGCTGCCCAAAGCGGCTGCGTACTGCGTGTTGACGAAGACGTTGATCTGAATCGCCGCCAGCCCGATGGTGGCTGGCCCCATCAGGCGGACGATGCGCCGGACATCGAGGTTGCCGAGAAGCCCCCGCAACCTCGGGCGCACGCGGTAGCCAAGCTTGTGAAGGCTGGGAAGCTGCACCACAGCCTGCACCAGCCCAGCGGTAGCCGTGCCCGCGCTCCACACAATCATGCCCGTGCGGTCGCTGACGTGAAGGAGCAACAGCGCCACGCCGCAGGCGATACTGGTGACGTTGAACATCGCCGGGGCGTAGGCCGGCGCGAGATACCGCTGCTGGGCGTTGAGCATCCCCATCCACACCGCGCTCACGCTGACCAAGGTCAGAATGGGCATCATGATGCGCGTTAGCAGCCCCGCGGTCACCACCTGGGCCGCGTTGCCACCAAAACCGCGCGTGATCAGCGAAACCAAAGCTTCCGACCAGACAGCGCCGGCCAGGCTGAGCGCGCCCGTGATGAGGAGAATTCCGCCCAGCACAAGATTGCCGAGGCGATACGCGCGTTCCTGCCCACCTTTGACCAGGGCATCGCTGAAGGTCGGGACGAAGGCGCTCGACAGTGCCCCCTCGGCGAACAGATCGCGCAGCAGGTTGGGAATGCGAAAGGCGGCGACGTACGCGTCGGTCAGACCGCTGACGCCGAATATGCGCGCGAAGATCGAATCGCGAGCCACGCCAAGAACGCGCGACGCTAGGATCGCCACACTGACGCTGGCGGAAGATCGAAGAGTGCTGGCCACTGACTGCCGAAGTTAGCCGCAGTGGCCTTCCCCGTCCATTTCTGGATCGGCGCCAAGATGACCGGATCCGGCGGCCGTTGGCCGGATCCGGTGGCCGGCCACGGATCCGGCACCCGGTTTATGCCTTGGGCGGCTGGTACGGCCTTCGTGGAAACGGCTGCGGCTGCCGCACCGCCGTCGAGGATGCGGCGACCTCGGAGACAAGGCCCAGCTGTTCGCGCAGGTCCATGTAGTCGGCGCTGACGCTCCAGCGGACGAGATCCTTGACCGCGGCCTCGGGATCGCCGCCCTGGCTATCAGACGAGCGAAGCATCTCGCGCACCGCCGCCACGGCATCGCCGCAGAAAAGCAGACCCGCGCGGTCTGCGCTCTGGTTGGCACCCAAAGCCCACGCTTCCAGGTTGACCCGTGACGGGTCGGCCACGATTTGCTCGATGGCGGAGCCAGCCGAGGTGAGCGTGAGCGGCTGCACGGTCCTCTGCAAGAAGACCGCGTACTTCCGCACCGACGCCGGATCAGCGCCGGGCAGGTCGAATTCGGGATGAACCAGCTTCACCGCCGCACCGATGATGACCCGCAGCTCGTCGAGAGACGGAACCGCTTCCGGTGAAAGCAGGAACTGATCGGCACGCAGCCTGACCAGTTTCCGCGCCATGAAGAACGCCAGATCCTTTTCCGACCGACCCGTCAGCAGGTCGCGCCCAAGCAAAAACGACGGAACCACCTGCTGGCCTTCCAACACGATGCGCAGCTCCAGCTCGCCGGCGGCGTCCGGTGCCACATACACGGGTGGAAGCGCGACGCTGAGCAACCGACATGCGTACCCGATCAACTGCCCCACCGAAGAACGATCGTTCGTCAAGTCGACCTTCTGCGCTGGCTTCAGACCGAGCGAGACGGCGTCCTTCGCGCGTGCCATCGCGACGCCAGCACTGACCACGGCCAGAACGTGCGAATCGCACCATTCCTGGCGTGGACTCGCGATAAAACGCTGCCACACCGACTCGACCACGGCCGTGCCGTTGTTGCGGATCTCGGGCGCCACCGTACGCTCGTAGAAGGCCTGTTCTTGCGGAATGGCCTGCCCCATCGCCATCAAGGCGGCGCTGGTGCAATGCAGACGATCGTACATCTGGTGCTTGCCGTACATCCGCGCGAGCGCGCGAATGTGCTTCGCCATCTCCTCGAAGTCGGACGCGGCATCGAGCAGCGCCTCTCGGGCCTTCACGGCTTCGTTCAACTTCGGCCCGCCCATCATCTCGTACATGTCTGCGAGGACTTCGCGGTAGCGCATGTCCTCCGGCGCAAGCTGGGCGCACATCTCATAGGCCGAGACGGCGGCGTCGCGCTCGTGCAGGCGCTTGCGACAGACATCGCCGAGCTTGCGCCAAATGGCAATCACTTGCTCGCGTTTCTCGGGCGGCGGCGTATTGCCCAGCCGCTTGATCATCCGTCGGTAGTTGCGCGCCAGCTCACGCCAGGCGTTCTGCGCGGTCAGAATCCGCTCGATGCGACCGAAGGTGCGATCGTCGTTGACGTCCTCGTCGAGGACCAGGTTATAGACCTCGACTGCGCGCTCGGTGCTCTTCAGCTCATAGTTGAGGATGTTGCCCATCGCCACTAGGTAGCGAGCCCGGGTCTTGCCAGTCTCGACCTTCACCAGCCGCTCCAGGATTTCCACCGCCCTCGCCCATTCCCTGGCTTGGGTATAGATCTCGAACACCTCGTGCAGGGTCACCGGATCGTCGGGGCGCAGGGTCAGCATCTCGAAGTAGGTCTTGAGCGACGCGTGCAAGTCGCCCAAGGACTCCCGTTCGCTCTTCGCGATGTTCGCCAGAAGCTCGAACTGATCGTTGGGGGATCTCGCCCCGGCAAGCAACGTCCTCTGCTGCGCAATCATCGCCTCGGCACCCGCGGGCCCCTGACTGGCCAGACGCCCGTGGGCTTTTGCCAGGCCGTCGCGACAAGCGACGCTGTTGGGGGCAAGCTCCAGCGCACGGGTGAAGGCCGCTGCGGCCGCCACGGCATCGCCCAGCGCGAGCTGTGCGGTGCCCAATCCTTCCAGGTATTCGACCCGTTCTTCGGACGTCAGACCGGCATCGGACCGCGCCAGTACCGCGGGGACGGCCGTGGCCACGTCCTGCCACCATTTCTCAGACAACGACAGCGAAGCCCAGCGCAGCAAGGCCGGCAAATAGGTCGGGTCGTCGCCGTGGGCATTGCGATAGTTGACTCTGGCCCGCTCGTTGTCGCCCAGCATCTGCGCCGCCCAACCAGCGCGCTGGAACATGCGCGCCGCCTGCGCCCCACCCGATTCGGTCGCAGCAGCCAGGCTTTCAAAGAGCGGCAGCACCGTGGGCCAATCCTTGGTCTCCCAACTGATCTCGGCCAGCGCTTCCGCCGCCGGGCGATTGGAGGCATCGACCTCCAGCACGCGGCGGTACATTTCACTGGCGCTGTCGAGATCCGAAAGCTGCGTGCGGTACATTTCGGCGGCATCGAGGGCATACCCCAACCGCCGCTCGACGTCGCGCGAGCTCCCGGATGCGGCCGCAAGACAGGCCGCCGCTCGCGCGTGCTCGCCCCGCAACCGGTAGACATCGACCAGCGCCCGCAACGCGGTCGGATGGGCGGGATCGGCGGCCAGCGCTGCTTCCAGCGCCTGCTGCGCCGAGGCTGAATCGCCAACCTGCGCCCGGTACCAGGTCGAGATGGCGACGTACATCGCCGCCTGCTTCTCAGCCGGCGTCACCTGCGCGGCCACCGCCATGCACTCTTGCAACAGCTCAGGAAAGCGCCCGAGTGACGCGGTCACCCTGGCCAGCTCGGCGACGCCTTCTTCGTTGGTGGGGTCGTCCTGGAACGCCGCCACGAAGGTGATGTAGGCGCGGTCGGAGTCCTGGAGGTTCTTCTCGAAAATCTGCGCTGCGTGCACCAAGTGGCGCGCGCGGGCGGCCGGGCTGGTCGACGACTCGGCCCGTTCGATCAGAAGCCCCGCCAAGTCCTCCCAGCGACCTTCGCGCGCCAGGACCTTCGCAACCTGCCGATACTCCTCCGCTGTCATTTGCTCTTGGTCGGTCTCGGCGGCTTGAGTGTCCGGATTTTCGCTCGTCATCGTGTTCTCCGTGCTGGACATGCTGGCAAAACGTGCCGGCCTCGACGCCATCCCATCCTGTACAGCCGCTGACAATAGGGGCCGCGGTCTCGCTCGTCAACCGCGTCCGAGGCTTGCACGACCTGGAAGTGGCGATTTTCGTCCACCTGGCCCCGGTAGCCGCGCGCCGCGCACAAAAAAACGGCCCCAATGGCCTGAAAACGCGGGAGTTTCACAACGTCGTGGGCGGGTCCTTATGTTTCGCTTGTACACGGCAGGCCTTTTCCGCAGAATCCGCTCGGCCCATGCAGCCCCAAAGCGCGAATGCCCCAAGGAAGACGCCGCTGTTCAGCGAGCATCAGCAGCTGGGCGCAAAGCTCATTGACTTCGGTGGATGGATGATGCCCGTCAACTACCCGCCAGGGATTCTCGAAGAGCACAAGATAACGCGAAGCGCTATAGGGATCTTCGACGTCTGCCACATGGGCGAGATCCACTTCCGCGGAAGGCGCGCGGCGGAGGCGGTCCAGCGCCTGGTCACAAACAACGTGGGCGGGATGGTCGATGGCCGCGCGATGTACGCCGTCGCCTGTCACGAAAGCGGCGGTATCGTCGACGATTTGATCGTCTACCAAGTGGCGGCCGATCACTTCCTCATCGTGGTCAACGCATCCAACATCGACAAAGACCACCGGCACTTCGTGCAGAACGTTGGCTCGTGGTGCGAGATCAGCGATGAATCCAACGCCACGGCTCTGATCGCCTTCCAGGGACCCAAGGCCGCATCGGTACTGGCCGGCCTGACCCAAGCCGACCTCGGGTCGTTGCGGTACTTCCATTTTCTCGCCAGCCAGCAGGTCGCGGGCATGCCGGCGTGGATCGCGCGGACCGGCTACACGGGCGAAGACGGATTTGAGATCTTCACCCCTGTCGAGCACGCGGTTGCGATGTGGAAGGCGCTCCTCGACGCGGCGGCCACGGTAGGCGGCACCCCGGTCGGGCTAGGCGCACGCGACACCTTGCGTTTGGAGTCGCGCCTGAGTCTTTACGGCAACGACCTTTCCGACACGACCTCGCCACTCGAAGCAGGACTTGGCTGGGTGGTCAAGTTCGACGCGGGCGATTTCATCGGCAAGGCAGCGCTCGTGCACCAGCGCAACGCGGGCCTGGCGCGAAAGTTGGCTGGCTTCGAAATGTGCGAACGTGGCATTCCCCGGCACGGTTACGCGATCAAGGACGCGAAGACCGGCGCAGTGCTTGGCGAGGTAACCTCGGGCAGCGTCGGTCCGACGATTGGCAAGAACATTGGGATGGGCTATGTCCCCACCGCCTACGCCGAGCCGGGCACGCGCATCGTGATTGATTGCCGTGGCAAGCCAGCCCTCGCCGAGGTGGTCAAAGGGCCCTTCTATCGCCGGAAGGGCGCGTAATTTCCATCCAAGGAGCAACAAGACAATGAGCGACACGTATCCGAACGATCTTCTCTACACCGAAGACCATGAATGGGCGCGCCAAGAAGGCAACGTCGTCACCGTCGGCATCTCACAGTTTGCGGTCGAGCAGCTCGGCGACGTGACCCAGGTCGATCTGCCGCGCGAGGGCGAGGTGCTCAAGCAGCATGATGCCTTTGGCTCGGTCGAGTCGGTCAAGGCCGTCTCGGACCTGTTTGCCCCGATTTCCGGCAAGGTGGTCAAGGTGAACACGACCTTGCAGGATTCGCCCGAGTACGTGAACGAAGATCCCTACGACGGCGGTTGGATGATCCAGATCGAAGTGGCGAATCCGGACGACTTGAAGAAACTGATGGACGTTGCCGCCTACGAGACGTTCCTGAAGGAAAACGAGGACTGATAGCCGCGAAATGCCCGCACCAAAGCAGGACGAATTCCTTCACCGCCATCTCGGCCCGAGGCCAGCGGATCTGGCTGCCATGTTGCAAACGGTCCGCGCCGGCTCGCTTGAGGAATTGATCGAGCAGACCGTGCCGGCCGCGATTCGCACCTCGCGCCCGCTCGCCCTCGCCCCGGCGCTGAGCGAAAACGAGGCGCTCGCCGAGTTGCGCCGCCTGGGCGGTCGCAATCGTCGTGTGCGTGCGTACATCGGCATGGGCTACGCCGAGGCCATCTTGCCCGCGGT
>PMLH01000191.1 GCA_003159055.1 Myxococcales bacterium | reverse complement strand
TCGTCGTCGATGCGCCGGTAGATGACATCCACCCGGCGCGGTCCGAACGTGGTGCGCATGTAGACCGCGCTGTCGCGCACGAACAGGTCTTGGCCTTCGGCCAGCTCGACGCCCATCTGCTCGGCGAGGAAGGTATGTTCGAAATACGCGCTGTTGTGCGGGCCCGGCGTCATCACCACCACGGTTGGCTCGCCTTCGCTGGTGGCCGGCGCGACCGAGCGCAAGCTGCGCAGCAGCTCCTGGCTGTAGTGATCGACCGGGGCGACCCGGGCTTTGGCGAATACCTGCGGAAACAGACGCATCATGACCGCCCGGTTCTGCAGCATGTACGAGACGCCGGACGGGGTGCGCAGGTTGTCTTCGAGGACATAGAAGGTCCCCTCCTCGACCCGCACGATATCGATGCCGGCGATGTGGACGTAGACGTTGGCTGGCACGTCCACCCCCTTCATTTCCGGGCGAAAGAGTGAATTGCGCAGGAGGTGCGACTTGGGTACCACGCCGGCCCGGACCACTTCCTGACCGTGATAGATGTCGTGCAGGAAGAGGTTCAGTGCCTTCACCCGCTGCACGAGACCCGTGGCCAGCCGGGACCATTCGTCCGCAGAAAGGACGCGGGGAATGATGTCGAACGGGATCAGTCGTTCGGTGCCTGCCTGATCGCCGTACACGTTGAAGGTGATACCCACGCGACGGAAGATCAGATCGGCTTCCTCGCGTTTGTCGGCGAAGGTTTCCGGATCAGTGGACCGCAGCCAATCGTCGATGGCCTTGTACGGCGGTCTGACCTGGCCCATCCCCTTTCGCTCGGCAAAACTATCCAGCGTGCAGGGACCGTACATTTCGTCGAGGAAGGGGGGCGTGGTCATGGTCAGCCGTGGGCGGGTTGTCGGGAAGCGGAGCTGTTTTGTCTCAATTAGCCTAGCGCTCGAAGATTGCCGGGGCGTTTCGTCCTGGCGAAGAATCCGTAACTCGTTACTTCCACGTTCCATCCCGGGCGCGTTTGACGGTCGTCGGCCGGGCGCCGTCGCAGTTTTCGCCGCGAACATACCGGGCGGAAACAGTGCCGAAACCGAGACAACGCTAGCCTTGCCCGGTGCGCGTCTCTCTGCGCCACCACACCTGCTATACCTTCGACAATCCGCTATTTTCCCTGACCCTCGATCTGCGACGATGACCGACGTGGCTTTTCAAGAACGCGCCTCCACGGAGCACGCCCCCTGGGCGTTCGCCCGCAGCTACCGCCCCGGAGCCAAGGTGTGGGACGAGTTTCTCGACGGCGACGGACATCCGCGTCCGATCGCGGCTCCCTTGGTCGGATTTCTGGACGAGCTTGGGGCCACCGGGTTTCGTCAACGGAGCGACCAGGTTCGTCAGCTGGTACGCGATCACGGGGTCAGCTACAACGCTCCTGGCGTCGGCGGGCCCGTGGATCGACCTTGGCGCCTCGATGCCTTGCCGTCGCTCCTCGATGGTCACGAGTTCTCGACCCTGGCTAAGGGCCTGGCCGAGCGGGCGCGTCTCCTCGATCGGATCCTCAAGGATCTTTACGGGCCGCAGAGGCTGCTGCGCGAGGGCTACCTGCCCGCGCGGCTGGTTCTCGGCAATCCGTCATTCCTGCGTGCCTGTCATGGCGCCGAGCTGACCTCGCATCTGCACCTCTTCGCCGCCGACATCGTGCGGACCACTGGCGGTGGGCTTTGCGTACTTCGCGACCGGACCCAGGCACCGACCGGTGCCGGCTATGCGCTGGAGAACCGCCTGGTCATGTCGCACGTGCTGGAAGAGCCCTTCCGACGGGAAAACATCCTGCGGTTGGCTTCGTTCTTTCGCACCCTGCGTGGGAGCTTGGCCGCACTCTCGCCGGTTGCCCGCGAGGATCCACACATCGTGGTGCTCAGCTCGGGTGCACACAGTCCCACCTATTTCGAGCAGGCCTTTCTCGCGCAGTATCTCGGCTACCCCTTGGTGGAAGGCGGCGACCTCACGGTGCGCGAGCACAGGGTGTTCCTAAAGACGCTGGGCGGGCTTTCGCCGGTCGACGTGATCTTCCGCCAACCTGAGGACGACTACTGCGACCCGTTGGAGCTGCGGCCGGACTCGCAGCTCGGCGTGCCTGGGCTGGTGGAAGCTACGCGCGCGCGCCAGGTGGCGATCGCGAACGCGCTCGGCAGCGGGCTTGCACAATCGCCGGCTCTCTTACCCTTCCTGCCCAACATCGCGCGCGACTTCTTCGGCGAAGGGCTTACGCTCGCCAGCCCGCCTGCCTACTGGTGCGGCGACGAAAAGGTGTTGGGCCACGTGCTTGCCCGACTGGATGCCATGGTCCTGCGTCCCGTCTGGGCTGGGGCCGCCCCGAGCCTGCTGTTCGCCGGCCGACTGGAAGGCGAGGCGCGCGAGTCGTTCTTGTCGGCGCTCCGCGCGAATCCCGAGTGTTTCGTCGCACAGGAACAGGTCGTGGTCGCCCAGACGCCGGTGTTCGAGGGCGGTGAAATCGTGGCCCGACAGTCGGTGCTGCGCGGTTACGCCGTGGTTGCGGGCGATGACTATGTGACAATGCCAGGAGGCCTTGCGCTCGCGGCTCCGGTCGCTGACGATCCCAACATCGCGGTGGCTCGCGGAGCGTTGGCCAAGGATCTGTGGGTGCGCGGGGAAGCGCCGGCAGAC
>PMLH01000505.1 GCA_003159055.1 Myxococcales bacterium | reverse complement strand
CCGGTCCCCGACCCGACTGCTCCTACGTTCGGCCTTCCGCTCCCGCGCCGCGTTGCGGGTTTGGCTCAGTCGCGCCGGTTTTGCCGCTCCCCCTCGCACGCCATGGTCCAGACCTAGTGATTGTGATAAGGAACCGGCGTGGCTCGGGAAAAGGGCGACATCCGTCGAGAGCATCGGTTCATCGGTATCGCCGCACCGCTGGGTGGCTTTCTCGCGGCCGTGACTGTCCTGCTGCTTCCCGACGAGAGCGGGTCGCCCTCAAGCGCGCTCTTGCTGCAGACCACGAGGGACTTCCTCGTACTCCTGGCTTGCGGCGGAGTCGGGCTGGGTCTTGCCCATTGGTATCGCGTCCTCCGCCCCATCCTAGGGCACGCGCGCCAACATTCTTCGCTTAGCAGCCGGCTCGAGATGGCGGGCTGGCTCGGCGTCACCGTGCTGCTCGCCTTCTGGTTCCGCGACATCTCCTTCAGCCACGACCACGCCGTTCACTCCTTCAAGGCGTACCACTTCTGGAATGAGATGCTCGCCCGGGGCCGGCTCATGGGCTGGAGCCACTTCCTTGCCTTCGGATATCCGTCGGGCGAGCTGACCCCCTTTGGCCCGGAGCTGTGGGTGGCGATGTTTCGCGCGGCCACCCTCGGGCTGCTGTCCTGGCAGCACACCTACGCGCTGGCCTTCGCCACGGTGACCACCTTCGCGGTGGCCGCCCTCTTCCACTTCAGCCGGCGCTTCTTCGGGGCAGCGGCTGCGCTCATCGCGACCATGGTTTGGGTCCTCGATCCGGGGGGATGGTATCAGGGTGGTTGGTTCTGGCTGGAATGGCTCGGCGTCTGGCCCGTGACTCTGGCCATGAGCTTCGTGCTTTGCGCCCTCGTCGACCTCAGCGATCTGCTGACCTCGGATCCGACGTTGCCTTTCCGACGGCGGCTGCTTCGAGCTGCGTTGTGGATGCTGGCGTCGCTCGTCACCCACCAGTTGTCGGTCGTCGTCTACGGCGTCGTCCTGCCTGCCTTACTGCTCGCGGAGTGGTTGCGCAACGAGCGCTTGATGCGCGCCCAGGTGCTGCGCTTCGGCGCGGCGATAGCCTTGGGCTTCGGGCTCGCGGCCTTCTACCTCATCCCCATGTTCGCCCGCAGCGGGCTGACCCAGGACTTGGGCGTGCGCGGCTTCACCCTGGCCGATCTCAGTTACCGCGTGGTCGACATGGACCTGTTCGAAAACGGATGGTCACCCATCGTCGCCTGCGGGTTGCTGGGAGGCGCGCTGGGGTTGCGCAGCCGCAGCGCCGCGGGGCTGTTCTTCGTGCTTTGCACGTCGGTCTTGGTGCTGCTCTCGTCGGACGTCTTGGTCAGCGTCTTCCACGTCGAGCGCTTTATGGAGAGCGTGCTCAAGATCGAGTGCCAACGCATGTTGCTGGCCGCGAAGCTCTTCTGGTTCCCGCTCGCCGCCCATGCCGTGGTCACCGTATTCAAGCAGATCCCCGCCCGCCCGGTCTCGCCGCTGCGACGGCTGGCGGTGGTGACGCTGCTGGCTGCGCTGGGCGCACCGCTGGCGATGCCAGCCTTGCTCCATCTCTACAAAACCAAAGTGGCGAAGACCCTCGAGCGCCGAGGCGACACCGCGCTGGCGCGGGATCTCGAGAAGCTGCACGAATGGTCTCGCCGCGAACGCCGTGCCAGCAACGAGCCTTACCGGATCGCCTACTCTCTGGCCGACCGGCACGATCACATCGTGGCCATGGCACCGCTCTTCGACGACACCTTCTTTTACGAGGTGGGCTACACCCCTGCGCAGCAGTTCCGCAACTTCCCCATGAGCGACGAGCCGGAGCTACTTGAAGCCCTCGGCGTCAAGTACGTGGTAGCCGACCACGACTATTCAGATCCGGTCTACATCCGGCAGCAGAGCTTCGGGCAGCTCCGCGTCTATGGTTTTGCCCGCTACCGCGCCTGGCAGCCCTTTACGCTGGTCGGCGCCGGACACGCCGAGTTGGTGAGCCTGCAACCGGAGCGCATCCAGATTCGCCTCTCGGGAACCGCGCCGAGCACACGCCTCAAGCTGCACGTGGCCGACTATCCGCGCTGGCAGGCCAAGCTCGACGGCCGCGAGCTGCCCATCGATCCAGCGACCGTCTATGGCATGGAGTACCCCATCTTGATGGAGGTCCCGGTGACTGACGGCGATTTGACTTTTCGCTACGTCCGCCGGGCTGCCGATGGGTTCGGCCTGAGCACCACGCTGTTGTCCGTGCTGCTGTTCGGCCTCGTGGCGATCGGCGGGGGGCAAGGGCTTCGCCGACTGGGCCGGTACCAGGCCATCGCGGCCAGGGCGGTGAAGAGTGGGCGCAAGGTGGCCTGGGCGGCGGGGACAGTGCTCGCCTTGGCTGGCATGGTCCTGGTCGCGCGCACGCTGTTCCCGAGCGCGCGGCGGTCAGAGCGCTTGCTCGACGGTCTGGCTCCGACCGACGAGCTGCGCTTGGGAGGAGCCCGCTGCGAACCTCAGGACGCGCGGAAATGGCAATGCGGCGAACGGACCCTCACCCGCGACGTGGTCGGGGGATCCTACGGCTCTCATTCCTGTTGGGCGGCCACGACCGGTCCCCTGGTTCTGTCGGTCCGCAGAGCGCTGGGCAGGTTCGTGGAGGTAAGCTACGACCCTCGCCCGAGCAACTCCGGCAGAGTCCGCGTCTACGCCGACGACGAGCTGCTCGGCGCCGCGGCGGCACGCCGGGAGGACGACGGGCTCACATTCCTGCAGGTTGACACGCGCGCGCGCGCTGACCGACTCGGACAGCTTCGCGTCGAGGTGGAAGGCTCGCCCCTGCACTGCTTCGATGTGCGGCTCCTGCACTGACCGAACGGGAGCATAAGGAGAAGAAGCCCACTTTTCTCCGTGCTCCACCGGCCCTCAAAAAGTGTCCGATAGAAAACCTTCTGTAACCTACACGGACCTGCACCCCCGAACTATCCTTATACCCAGGGGTGGGGCAGCTTCCCCAGAAACCTCTGGCACGTTCCCCGGCGGGGACCGGCGCGGTGGTGTGCAGACCACCCCTTGGCTGATCCGCCGTTTCCGCCCCGGAGTTACTGACAGTTGTTGGCAGGCGAGCTTAGGCCAGTGGCACTCAAGTACCATGTCCACGAAGACGTGCAGTCTGTCGCCGGACCGCCACATTCCGGTGCGATATTCGTCTGCTGCTCGATTACCGAAGCCGTGAACGTGCCCGAGCCGATCATCGTTATGGTCGTGTCCACGCTGTCGTTCCAAGTGCAGCCGGCAATGGATGGATCGCCGCTGTCACCCGTGCGAGTGAGCCGCCCGCTGTTGTAGACAATCTGACCCTGCCCGAAGGCGCCCTGGTCTCCGAGAATGAAGGCACTTGTCACCGAGTTGTAGTTGCCGTAGACGAACTGGCCCACGGAGTCGGCGATATTTCGCTGACATCCGTCCACGACGTCGTGTACGGCGTTGATCTTGTAGCAGCAAGGCTGGTCAGGTAGCTTCCACAGAGCTTCATGGCCTCGCGCGTCGGGATCGCCATACGCATTGGATCCGGATCCGCACCCCACCGCGCCCATGGCCAGAAGCACGGCCAGCATCCATGAGGATCGAAGTCTCCGCGGTCTCATGTTCGTACCGCCAGTTGTTCGAGGATACCACGGGTTGCCCCGCCGGTACGGCCGAAGTAGGTTATCTTCCGTCGAATGCGAGCTGCTTAGAGCGAGCCGTCATGACCTGTTGGTCTCTCTCGCGACGGCTTGAAGGATGATGATGGCGCAGGCGAGTTCTACGAGGGCACCGTAGCGTTCAGCTTTGCGCTCCCAGCGGGTGCGAAGACCGCGAAAGCTATTGTGCCAACTGTTGGTCCGCTCGACGACCCATCGTCGCGGTTTCCCGCGAATGTGGCCGATGAGCGGCGGTTCACCTCGTCGTCGGATGTGCGGCTTCACTCCGCGATCGAGTGCCTCCAGCGTATCGCCGGCGGGCCGGCAGACGGTGACCACGTTCGATGCGCAGGGGAGAATGACGACGCTGCAGACGGGCAATCTGGCGTCGACGTCGTACGGATATGACGGTCGCGGTCGGTTGGCAAGCGTCACGGTGGGCACCGGGAATACGGCACGGGCGACCGCGTTCGGCTATGATGAATTGGATAGGCTAACGACTGTGACGGATCCCTTGAGCCGGACAGAGGGCTACGCATACGACGACGCGAATCGCATGGTGGCGCAGACGTTTGCCGACCAGAGCACAGTGGTCTTATGGAAAAGGCGCGGGTCGCATTCCTCGCAGACGAGGTCTCGCATTCTGTGGTCGTAGGCACGGCACCCGGCGGTGGCAGGCATGGCACATGCTGACCGCGACCTGCCCCTCAAACAACCACCGTCCGGGGAGAATCCTGCGCGATTTCGCGCGTGTTGCATTTGCACGCGAAGAAGTCTGGAATGTTGTCGTTCTCAGCTGGGTTGCATTTCGCAGCTGCTGCGCCGTCCGTCCCAGTCCCTCGGGAAATTCGAACGTGTTGCAGATGCACGACAAAATGTTGGGAATGTCGGGAATCGGAGCTGGGCTTCAAACACTCGGCTGCATCTACTTCGCAGTCGTCAAAATCGCACGCCCTGATTTTCCGGAGCCAATCCAATAGAGGTTATCCCCGTCAACGGTCACACAAGCCGGCTTGGACTGCCCGGACACCACGGTGGTGATGGTGCCACCTTCGACGGGGATCTTCAATATGGTGCCGGCGTCTGACAAGGTCCAGTACACGTTGCTCGCATCCGCGGCTGTGCTGGTGGGGGACGCTTGGGCCGAGGCAAGAATGCCGCCCTGCCCGCCCGACTTGGCGACCTTCGCGATGCTGCCGTCGGTATTGTCGTTGGCCCAGAAGACGTAGCTGTCGTTCAAGGAAATCCCAGCAGGGTAGTTCCCGTACGGGCCGATTGTCGAAGACGTACCACCGGCTTTGGGTACCTTCGACACATAGAAGCTGGAGAAGCTGCTGAAGTACACGTTGGTCGCGTCGACCGCGATGCCGATGAAGGTCCCGCCCGAGGCAAGGGCCGTCGGCGTGCCGCCGGTTTTGGGCATGGACATCAGCCGGCCATCACCCGCGTCTCCGCCGGTCCAGTACAGGTTGCTGTCGTCGACGGCGATGTAGGCAAGGTCGGTCAGGCCCGATGCCAAGGTGGTCGTAGTCCCACCCGCCTTCGGAACGCTCCTGACGAACCCGTTGCCGGTGTCGGTGCCTCCACCCAACCAGTAGACGTTCTTGTCGTCAACCACAATCGCGTGAGCCATGAGCTGGTTCGACGCGAGAGTTGTCGTTTTTCCTCCGGCTCTGGGCGCCGTCATGACCGCGCCATCAGTCCAGTTCGCGGCCACGTTTCCGAAGTCAGTCCAGTAGATGTTGGAGCTGTCCAAGGCGAACCGAGACATGTTGGGGCTCTCCGCCAAGTCGATCACGCAGAGGGTGCCCGCACATCGAGGCGTGGCAGGCGACGTGGCCGCGCACACGACTCCGGAGCAGTCGACACTGGTGGTGGCAGCGTCTCCAGCGGATCCACCGCGTCCGCTGTTGCCGCCGGCGGTGGCGAGTGGGGCGTCAGGCGTGCCGCCATCGGCGACCTCGCCTCCGGCATTCGACGTGCCACCTGCACCCAGCGCGCCTCCCGTGTTGCCCGGGCTCTTTCCGGAGCCGTTGCACCCGATGGTCGCGATTGCCAGATAGGCGCACACACTCAGGGCGATCGAGATCTCATGTTTTGACATTGCGGGGCCCCGCTGATGATAGGTTCGTGGCGTCGCAGAGACAAGGCCTCTGGTACCTGCCTGGTACCTGCCTCTGGTACCTGCGGGCGCAACGCCGTCGTCGTCCTAGTGCCACGGCGACGTACAACTCTGCTCGGCCATCGCGACGCCGCTGGCTCGCCGGTACGCTCTTGCCGCTGTATCAAGTCCACCTCCAATTCCGACTCGCTCTTGCGCCAGCATGGCGAACCCGGAGCGCTGGCGCGCGCGCTCGTGGACTGCGACCCGGAGCTCGACCTTGAGGCTGCGGGCCGCGAGACCGGAGCCTGCGATCGCGTCTACGTGGGCCACGACGGCAAGCCCCTGTACTCGGCCAGGTTGCTGGAGGTGATCTGCAACCCAGACGG
>PMLH01000491.1 GCA_003159055.1 Myxococcales bacterium | reverse complement strand
CGGCAAGACCACCTTGCTCGCGCTATTGGCACTGCTCCTCGAACCCTCCTCCGGCCGAATTCTCGTCGAGGGGCGAGACGCGAGCGCCTTGACCGATGCCGAGCGGTCTCGATTGCGGAACACGTTGTATGGGTTCGTCTTTCAGACCGCGCAGCTCGTAGGATCCCTGTCAGTCGTCGACAACGTTCTCCTTCCCGCCACCCTAGGCGGTGTCGCGCGGCAGAAGCGCGACGAAGCATGGGGACTGCTCGATAGGGTTGGGCTTGCATCGCGGGCCCGTTTCCTTCCCCACCAGCTTAGCCTGGGACAAAAGCGGCGGGTTGCCCTGGCGCGTGCGTTGCTCCTGAAGCCGCCCGTGCTTCTCGCCGACGAGCCGACCAACGATCTCNNCGGTGGTGTTGGTCACGCACGACCAGGCTCTCGCGCAGCGGGCGGGCAACCGTCACCAGATCGAGCTTGGAAAGCTGACACGCATGGTTTCCGAATCAAGTGGGGCTGGTTCCGTCGGAGCCGGCTCGAATCTCCGAATTGCGAATGGGAACACCCAATGAAGCACAAGTACAGAGGACGAGACATTGTTACAGATGGGGTTTGGAACTTCACGACCACAGCGCCGGTGGTTGGCCTGGACATCGGATCGCGCGGCTCGAAGGGCGTCCTTCTGAACGGCGACCAGGTCATCACCGTGCTCAACCCGACAGGTCTCTATATGCAAGAGACGGCGGACGAGCTGCTGGAACAGCTGATCAAGTTGGCCGGCATCGAGCGAGGTGACGTGGCGTTCATCGTTGGCACCGGGTACGGGCGCATCTCGCTCAAGTACGATGATATCCCGTACAAGGTGGTGACCGAGATCAGTTGCCACGCCNNACCATCATCGACATCGGCGGCCAGGATTCCAAAGCCATCAAGGTCGATCCCAACAGCGGCAAGGTGGTCGAGTTTGTGATGAATGACAAGTGCGCGGCCGGAACCGGCCGATTCTTGGAGAAGGCCGCCGCCATCCTGGGCGTGGATCTGCGCGATCTCGGCGAGGTGGCGCTGCGTTCGAAGAATCCCGCCCAAGTCAGCAGTCAGTGCGCGGTCTTTGCGGAGTCGGAAGTGATCTCGTTGCGGGCGAGGGGTGCGAAGGAAAATATGGAGGAGATCAGCGCCGACATCGCGGCCGGCGTGCACGTGTCGACGGCCCGACGCGTCCGCAACCTGTTGGGACGGATCGGGATCGAGCCACCGCTGGTATTCACGGGTGGCGTGTCGAACAACATCGGCATGTGGAAGGTCTTGGAAGAGGAAGTGAATGCCAAGTTCACGCCGGCCAAGTTGGACCTGATATTTGCGGGAGCGCTTGGCGCTGCCGTACATGCCTGGAAGTACTACGCCGCGACCGCGGAAGTGCCAAAGAAGAGAAGGACAATAGTCGAATCACATGCAGAAGCCGGAGCGTCAGCCGGAGAGTAGTCATTGGCGGAATTGGAGAGAGCGATGTCGAGTTTGAGCTTGCAGCAATTTTCTAAGCTGATCGATGAAGAACGGAAGGCGTTCCAGACTGCAAAGGACGTCAAGAAGGTCGGATACATCTGCAACTACGTCCCGCAAGAGCTGCTGAGCGCGGCGGGCGTCAGGCACTCGCGGATTTTCCGGGCCGGAAGCACGAAGACGGTGTCGGCGGGTGAGCTTTACACGCAGAGCGTGTTTTGCGACTTCACCAAGAGCTGCATCGGATTTTTCGAGGAGAAGGATCCCTTCTACAAGTCCTTTGACAAGGTCTACAACTTTCATAGTTGCTCGACCATGAAGCGTGCGTCCGAGGTGATCGAGCAATTCGTGCCCACGAAGCTGCTCAATCTTCCGAAGATTCGGCCGAGCACAGAGGCGCGCGACTTCTTTCGGGAGGAGATTTTGAACTTCAAGAGTGACCTGGAGGAGCTCACGGGCAAGCCGATTGCCGACGAGGGGCTTCAGCGCCAGATCACCATCTACAATCGGGCGCGTAGGCTGCTCAAGGAGATCTCGGATTTGCGAAAGGGCGATTCGCCGCCACTTAGCGGCGCGGAGTTCTTGGACCTGGCCCGGGGTTTCTACTATTTGCCCGGCGAGCGACTGGTCCCGGCCCTCGAGCAGGTCTTGGAGGGTCTGAAGCAGCCGCCGAAGAGCAAGGTCCGTCCGCTTCGTCTGATGGTGTCGGGGAGCATCGTGGCCGACGGCGACCGCCGGCTGTTGGATATCATCGAGCAGGAGCTCGGCGCCCGGGTAGTCATCGAGGACCACTGCGCTGGCGTCCGTCCCTTCTATCACACCATCAGCGAAACCGAGGATCCGTACCGGGCATTGGCCAACGGGTACTTGGACCAGGCCCCATGCGCGCGCATGAAACCGCTGTCGGACGGGGTTGCGTTCTCGGGGCGACTGGCCCGCGAGTACGCCGTCGACGGCGTGGTGTACGTGTTTCTGAAGTTCTGCGCCTGCTACGGCGTCAGCAAGAAGGAGTTTCTCACCGAGTTCCACGCGCAAAAGTTACCGGTGTTGGAGATCTCCAGTGACTACTCGGAAAGCGACCACGGCCAGTTGAAGACGAGAATCGAAGCGTTCGTCGAGGTGCTGCGCGAGAGGCAGGCAGGCGAGCAGAAGGGACAAAACATCCATGCCTAACGGGACCATAATCAAAGCTAGAGCCACCGAGGTGCCTGCCTCCGGAGCGGATTCGGAGC
Organism: Myxococcales bacterium; assembly: GCA_003159055.1. Next base: position 14,549 of record PMLH01000491.1, on the reverse strand, counting down.
ACGTTCGCGCGCTGGGCGCGCTGCAGAAGGCATACTCCTTGGACCAAATTGAGCAGTGGGCCCGAGAAGGACGCAGTGTAATTTGGGGTGGAAACTCGTGGGAGGCCCCACTGATACGTGCCTGCGACACCATACCGGTGGGATTCGCCGAGCTGTGGAAGGAGGACAGCCTCAAGGCCGAGGAGGTCGCCGAAAGCCACCACCAGATCCCTGGCGAGTTCTGCTCGATGAGCAAGGCGATGATTGGCCGGCTGCACCTGCGCAAGGACAACGCCATCAAGCGCATCCTGTACTTCGGGTCGACCTGCGAGCCGATCAGCATGGTCCTCGACCACGCCCATCACGACGGATACGACGTCCACTGCATCGACGCGGCCACTGCGTTCAAGGTGGGTGAACGGCGGGCTGAGTTGGTCGCGTTTCTGATCAACGAGCTGCAGAAGGTCGCGGTCTGGCTAACTGGACGGAACGTGGACGAAGATCGCCTGAGCGAGGAGCTTCGGTTCAAGAACCGCGTGGTGCGCAAGGTGCGAAGGATCCTCGACCTGCGCTTGAAGGCGCCCTTCTACTTGAGCAGTACGCCTACGTCGCAGATTCTCCTCGGTTCGAACCACTATTTCGGCCAGCGTGAGAAGTATGAGGCCATCCTAGACGGCATCACCGAAGAGCTGGAGGTTGCGTCCACTCGGCCGCAGACCAAGAGCTTCATTCCGCTGGTGCTCGCGGGAGGGGTGGCGGGTGGCCCGAAGCTGCTCAAGATAATCGAGGAGTCCAACGGCGTCGTGGTGGGCTGGGTGATTCACAGCACCTCGGATTTCCGGGAGGACATCCCACCGCTCGAAGCCGTTGCCGAATACCTGTTCGAAGCGCAACTCAAGGGCGAGCTCGGCGAAGGCGCGGGCGCCTCAGCGCAGTTGCGCAAGCGACGGGTCGAGGAGCTGGTCGACAGGACCAACGCACGAGGTATCGTGTCCTCGTTCGTGACCGGATGCCCGTACGGCAGCGTGGTCCAGGGACTGGAACGGCAGTATTTCAAGAAAAGGGGCGTGCCCCTGGTCGGCCTCGAGCACAGTGTCCACGCCGAGGAGCCGCCGACGGAAGAACAGGTGACGCGCATTCGAGCCTTCGTCGAGATGTTGGCGGAGTAGCAGGTAGAACCCTCAAACAGGTGAGCTATGAGCACGACACAAGACTTCACACGGAAACACGCGAGCAAGAACGAAGCGAGGGGCGAAGGCAAGTCGCCGGGCGTGACGGCTCTGGCCGAATTGGCCCGAACCTTCACGTTCAAAGAGATCGAGCGACAGGTCGTCGAACGAGGAAAGTCGGCGGTGTGGGGCGGAGCCTCCTGGGAGGCGCCATTGGTCCGCGCTTGCGACACCATCCCGATCGGCATCAACGAGCTGTGGAGGGAAGACAGCCTGCACGCCGAGGCCGTTGCCGAGGACTTCCATCAGATCCCGTCGGAGTTCTGCTCGATGATCAAGGCCATGGTGGGACGGTTGCACCTCAAGAAGGACGGTCCCATCAAGCGCGTGCTGCTGTTTGGATCGACCTGCGAACCAATCGGCAACGCCATAGAGCACTCCAAGCGGGACGGATTCGAGATCCACTGGATCGACGCGGCCACGGCGTTCAAGCCGTCGGAACGTCGCACCGGGCTGGTGTCCTTTCTCGTGAAGGAGCTGGAGAAGACAGCGGTTTGGCTGACCGGCAAACCGGTTGACGAAGAGCGCCTTCGGGCCGAGATCAAGCTGAAGAACCGTGTTAGCGCAAAGATCCGACGCATACTCGACCTGCGGCTGCAGGCGCCGTTCTTCTTGCCGAGCGGACCGACCTTGCAGGTCTTGGTGGGGTCGATCAACTACTTCGGCGATCCAGACAGGTTTTTCGCCGTGCTCGACACGCTGATTGGCGAGCTGGAAGAGGAGGCAAAGACTCCGACGACCCGTCCGTACATCCCGCTGGTGCTGGCAGGTCTGATTGGTGGCGTAGTCGGCGGCCGCGCCTTACTCGATGCGATTGAAGAATCGAATGGCGTAATCCTGGGCTGGGTGCAGGTTTCCACCGCCGATTTTCGCGAAGACATCCCGCCTCTGCAATCGATTGCACAGTACCTGTTCGACGCTCAGGTCAAGGGAGAGCTGGGCGAGGGCGCCGGCGCATCGGCGACCTACCGACGGGTGCGCGTGGAGGAACTGGTCGAGCAGACCCAGGCCAAGGGCATCATCTCGGCATTCGTGACCGGCTGCCCGTACGGCAGCGTCGTGCAGGGCCTCGAGCGCGAATACTTCAAGAAGCGCGGCGTGCCTTTGGTCGCACTCGAAACCACGGTTCACGATCAGCCTCCCACCGAGGAGCAGATCACCAGGGTCAAGACCTTCATCGAGATGCTGGCCTAAGATGAGCGATGGATGTTACCGACCGCCGATGATCGAGGCCAGAGGTCTGACCAGACGGTTCGGCGATTTGACCGCGGTGGCTGGGTTGGACCTGAGCATCAAGCAAGGGGAGGTGTTCGGCCTGCTGGGGCCCAATGGGGCCGGCAAGAGCACGGTCATCAAAATGTTGACCACGCTCTTGCCTCCCAGCGAAGGGACGGCGACGGTTGGCGGCTTCGACATCCGACGTGAATCGTCGAGAGTCCGCACGCGAATCGCGTACGTCCCGCAATTGGTGTCGGCCGATGGCAGCCTGACTGCCGAGGAGAACCTGCGGCTTTTCGCCAAGCTTCATGGCATTCCTCGACGGGAAATCGGGGAGCGCGTGAAGGAAGCCCTCGAATTCGTGGGCCTTACGAGCTCGGCCAAGCGTGTGGCCCGCACATACTCCGGAGGCATGGTTCGGCGGCTCGAAATCGCGATAGCGTTGATTCATCGCCCTCTCGTGCTATTCCTCGACGAGCCGACCGTGGGTCTCGATCCGTTGGCCCGGCAAGCGGTCTGGAAGCAGGTCCGCGCGTTGGTCAAAGACCGTGGCATGACGATCCTCCTTACCACGCATTTGATGGAAGAGGCAGACGAGCTGTGCGGTCGAGTGGCGATCATGAACCGAGGTCGGGTGGCGACGGTGGGGCAACCCAGCGAGCTGAAGGCGAGCCTCGGCCGCGCAGATGCGGACTTGGATGACGTCTTCGCGCACTATGCGGGGCGGCAACTCGAAGACGGCGGAAATTTTCGGGAGATCGCCAAGAGTCGACGCTCCATTGCGCGATTGGGTTAACCATCATGAGCAATGCGGAAGCCTGGGAGGCGCCTCGAGAAACCAAATCCTGGCTTCTCGAGCAAATAGCGAGATTTCCCGGACAGTGTCTGGCGCTGACAGAAGTAGAATGCCGAAAGCTGCTTCGGGACCCGACCGATCTGCTGACCCGCTCGGTACAGCCGGTACTGTGGCTCGTGATCTTCGGAAACGTGTTCTCCAGGCTGCGGGCCGTCCCCACGGGCGCGCTGAGCTACCTCGACTTCATGACGCCCGGAATTGCCGCCCAGGGCGTGTTGTTCCTGGCCATCTTCTACGGCATCGGCGTGATTTGGGAGCGAGATTTTGGCGTCACGCAGAAGTTGCTCGTCAGTCCCGCGCCTCGGATCGCGCTGGTCCTTGGTAAGGCGCTCTCGGCGGGAATTCGCGCGGTCGTGCATGCGGCGCTTATCTACGTGCTCGCGCTGATCTTGGGGGTGCACGTTGCGTGGGGGGCGCGCGCACTGTTGGGCGTGGCGGCGGTGATCGTGATGGGCAGCATGACGTTCTCGACATTTTCGCTGATCGTGGCCTGCCTGGTGAAGTCGCGCGAGCGTTTCATGGGCATCGGACAGTTGCTGACCATGCCACTGTTCTTCGCCAGCAACGCCATCTATCCAATTGACCTGATGCCGGGCTGGCTCAAGTTGGTCGCCCACATCAATCCGCTGACCTACCAGGTCGATGCGCTCAGAGCCCTGATGATTCGAGGTGGACAGAGTCACTTTGGATTGCAGCTTGATTTTGTCGTGCTCGCCGCCTCGTTTACCCTGTTGCTGGTGCTGGGCGCCAGGATCTACGCCAATCTCGTGAAGTAGGGGTGCATCGAGTATGTTGCGAGAGACGCAGGTCTGATGATCGACTGCTGCATCGGCAGCAAGGTAGCTCAGCCGTCGCGGGGATAGGGCTGAGACGACTCGGGTCGTGGTGGTACGGGAGTTGCTCTGTTCAATTGTCAGCAGAACAAGGAAAACAACAATGCGAACAACGTTCATGGGAAGAGTAGTAAGTTTGATGGTTGGAATGGTCGCGGCATTGCCGCCGGCGCGGTCCCTCGCCGAGGAACCGCTGAAGTCGGCGCCAATTGCGCCCAAAGTCCCCAGCAAGGCACGACTGGCTCACATCGCCCTCGTCGATGTCACCGCGGTGGCGGCTAAGAAGGGTTGGTTGCAGGAGGAGTTCGCCAAGGTCAATGCCACGGCAGATCTGGTCTTGGTGACCTCCTATGGCGGCAGCGGGATAGAGGCCTCGTTGCTCGACCGCGGTGACCTGCACATCACCCAGCGCATGGCCTATCCGGCGCTGCAGCATCGGGCCAACGGACTCGATGCAGTGGTGGTCTGGCAAGGCGTGGATCCGCATCCGCGACGAGCCGTGACCATGGTGCTCGCGGACTCGGACATCAAGAGCATCGCGGATCTCAAAGACAAGAAGTTTGGCTCTTCGCTCATCGGTTGCCCGTACTACGCTTCGCGCGAGTCGTTCATCAAGCACGGGGTCGACGTCGACACCGAGTTTACCAAGGGCGACGTTCGATTCGTGAACATCACCGGCATCGCGGCGACCACCGCGTTCCTGGCCGGTCGGTTCGATGCGTACGGCACCCATCCGGCGACCACGACGACTGCACCTCTCATCATCCAAGGCCAAGTGCGCGAGATCGCAACCGCGGAGCTCGATGGCATCTATGCCACTGCCGGCGGTCGGCAGATGTACTTCGCCATGCGCAAGTGGGCCGAAGAGAATCCCGACCTGGTCAAGGCATTCCTGCAGGCATGGGACCGCACCGTGCGCTGGCTGTATTCCGACAAGGGCGCCCATCTCGACGAGGCGGCGCTCATTGCATCGCGCGAGTTGCGCATTCCCAAGTCGATCGCGCTCTACGACCTCAAGGATCAGTCGACGATCTCCTACACGTGGGGACAGACCTCGTATGAGGATGCCGTGGCGTCGATCAAGAAGTTCCAGTCGTGGGCGATCAGCGTCAAGGATCCCTTCTATACGAAGCACCATCTCAGCGACAAGGAGATCGAGGCCTTCGTGGACAAGCGCTTCTTTGCGGGCGGCGCGTACTTCGTGGATACCAGCCAGAAGCGAGCGCACGCCGCTGCCGAGACGCAGTCGCCGACGACTGTAGCGAAGCGGTGAGCGACGCTCCGATTGCCGTCTGCCGGAACTGCGCCCTACAGTTGGCGCGGATCGCCAGCAGGCGGCACTGGTGGTTTCGATTCGTGCGCGAGCCGCTGGTGTTGGGGATGCGGGGCCTGGCTTGGTGGCATGGCATTGACGCCCTTCGATACCGCATTCGACATTCCATGTGCGTGGGCTGCATTCGCTTCATGAAATCGGAGTTGGAGGAGAAATCGCCCACCTTCCGGTTGCTGAACGCACTTGTCGGCAAACGCTTCACCTCTTTGCGTGATCGACGCTTGAGCGAGAGCGAGCTGGCCGAGGCAAAGCGCTTTGCTCGTGAAGTGATGCCGGAGCCCGACGCCGCGGGGCGCTGATCACAGTCCAGCGACCGCGTTCTCCATCCGCGTGAGGGCTGTCGTGAGAAGCGAGCGGCTGCAGCCGAAGTTGAGACGAACGAAGCCGCTGCCGGCGAAGCTTCGTCCGGGCGACAATCCGACCCCGGCCTTCTCGAAGAACGCCTCTGCATCGTCGACGCCAAGCGGGCGAGCGTCGATCCAGGACAAGTAAGTCGCCTCCACAGGCGATACCGAGAGACCGGGGATGCTGCCGATTTCGGCCGCGACCAAATCGCGATTTCCGCGCAAGTAAGTGAGTAGCTCTTCCCGCCAGCCTTTGCAGTCGCGATAGGCCGCCAGCGCTGCGACCAGTCCCAGGACGTTGACGTGCGGAACGATGCCCGCCGCCGCCCGGCGAAACTGCGCGCGCAGACCAGGATCCGAGATGATGGCCACCGACGCTCCCAGGCCCGGAATGTTGTAGGTCTTGCTCGGAGCCATCAAGGTGATGGTTCGACGGGCGAAGGCGGGATCCAGCGACGCGACGGGGATGTGTTTCTTGTCCGGCGAGAGGATCAGCTCGTTGTGGATTTCGTCGGCGCACAGCACGAGGTCATGGCGTTCGCAGAAGGCCGCCACCGCGACCAGCTCGTTCCGGTCGAAGCAGCGGCCGACGGGGTTGTGAGGATTGCACAGCAGAAAGAGCCGTGAGTCCGGACGGACCGCCCGCTCGAACGCGTCGAAGTCGAAGTGCCATCGGTCGGCAGTGCGCACGAGCGGAACGCGCACCACCTGCCGACCACTGTTCCTCGGGGCCGAAAAGAATGGCGGATAGACGGGCGTCGCCGTCAGCACGCTGTCGCCGGCTTGTCCGATAGCCGCGCAAGTGACGTTGAGCCCACACACGAGGCCTGGGATAAAGACCAACCAGTCGGGCGAGATCTGCCAGTCATAGTTGGCGTGGACGTGCTGGCAGAATGCCTCCAGGAGCGGTTGGGGGACGGCTGTATAGCCGAGGATTCCGTGATCGATGCGTGCTCTCAGTGCCTGCAGCACCGCGGGCGGCGCAGGGAAGTCCATGTCGGCGACCCACAGCGGAATCACGTCGGCGGAGCCGTAGCGATCCCACTTTTCGCTGAAGGTTCCCCGGCGGTCAATCGGCGTATCGAAGTCGAAGGGCATGGGCAATTTCTATCAGGTACGACAGCACCTCTTGTATTTTCGGCCGCTTCCGCAGGGACAGGGCTGGTTGGGCCCCGTGGACTTGGCAGATCGTGGAACCGGCGCCGAGCGGAACAGTGAAGGATGTAGCCTGGCCCGCAAGTGCTCGGCGAGACGCGCAAGCTGTGGACGGCTGTGGCGAAAGAAGCGTCGGTACGCCGGACACAGATAGGACAAGGCTCCCTGTCCGTGTGCTCGTCTACGCCCCAAATCTCCTGGATGACCAGAACTGCGGGCAACGGTAGAGGCGCTCGTGTCGGCCAGGCGAGATAGCCGATGTCGCCATCGCATCGAATCCATTCCGCCGTGATGGGCATCGTTCATTCTCCTATCGGCTGTTCCACAGGGCATGGATGCGCGCTGGCGGGGCGTCGAGTTGCGGCGCATGGGACGGCGCCGCCGACGTCCGTACGCCACGGGCTGGCTCTCCGTCCACGGGCCCTAACTTTCGGCCGGGAATGATGCCCAGATTTGCCAGTCGACCGCGAAAGACATTGCGGGATACGCCCAGCAGTCGAGCGGCCTGCACCTGGTTACGGTGACAGAAATGATACGCCTCCATGATGATGGCCGCGTCGAGCCTCGCGAAGAGATCGGGACCTCCGCGCTCGAACACCTCCTGCAGGGTGGTGTTGAGCAACTCGAAGGATCTATCCGCATCGCCTACGAGTGCAGAGGCTGAGGTTCGCGGCGTCGACTGGAGCGCGACATTCCCGGCGTCGATGATGCCGGCGCGACAGGTGAGGACGGCGCGGTGGATGACGTTGTCCAGCTCGCGAATGTTGCCTGGCCATCCATAGTCGAGCAGGGTCTGGACGGCGTCGTCGGTCAGCGAGACCTCCTCCAGACCGCAACGCTGGCCGTGGGCGCGAAGGAAGTGCTCGGTGAGAGGAAGAATGTCGTTGGGCCTGTCCCTCAGGGCGGGCACGGACAGCGCCGCCACGTTCAGGCGGAAGAACAGGTCTTCGCGGAATCGGCCCGAGCGTACCGCGGCCCCCAAGTCGACGTTGGTCGCGGCGATCAAGCGGACGTCGATGGAAATGGGCTCGCGCGAGCCCAGTCGGACCACCTGACGTTCCTGCAAGACTCGCAGCAGCTTGACCTGAAGGGAAAGCTGCAGATCGCCTATCTCGTCGAGGAACAACGTGCCGCCTTGCGCGGCCTCGAACCAGCCGGGTTTCGCGGTCGACGCCCCGGTGAACGCACCACGTTCGTAGCCGAACAGCTCGGCGTCGGCCAGATCGGTCGCCAACGCTCCGCAGTTCACGCTGACGAATGGCTCGGCGTTACGACGACTAAGCTCGTGCACGTAGCGCGAGACGATTTCCTTTCCGGTTCCCGTCTCACCGATGACCAGCACGGTGGCCTCGGTCGGCGCAATCTGGCGGATCTCGCGCAGAAGCTCGCGGGAATGTGTGTCTTCGAAGATCAGCGCCCGGGTCGTAGTCGAGACTTTATGACCTGCATGGAGAGGAAGGGTAATCACCATGGGCCCTCACACGTTGAACGTCGGCCTTCCGAATCCTTGCTCGGTGCCTCAAGATGCGGCGCGAGCCGAGGGAACCAGTCCCGCAAGGGTGGGAGCTGCGCCAATTGCCTCGAAGTTGGTGGTGACCAGAGTTTCCACCGCCACGCAGCTGGACTCGGATGTGAACAGGTGACTCATTGATGGATCCCCTCAAGACGCATGCACAATCAATTCTTCGATGGCCCGCTTCGGGACGTGGTGGCGTTGTTTGTCGTCACGCCAATAGGGATAGCTTCGACTCCTCGCAACGAGATCAGCGTAAGGCATGGTCCGTACCTCCGACAGCTGACCTCAGCAATGTCCATGCCAACGACAGGCGGGCGCACGGCCCGGCGGGTGCGGAATCCCGCAGTGGATTGTTGTTCCGGCAGCATCGGCGCACCATTGATGCCGCATGGGAGACACTCTCGCCCACTCCAGATCGTTCTACGAGAACAGGTCCAGCTGAACACGTTTCCACGTGGTCTCTGAGCGTGCGATGAGCAGCGGCTCCTGCTTGGCCGACACCCGGTAGTCGCGGCCGTCGGGATGTCTCGAGACGCCTCCTGCTTCCCGCAGGATCAGCGCCCCGGGCGCATGGTCCCAGGGCAGAAGGCGGAAATACACGGCATAGTCGGAGAGCTCACGCGATAGGCGCGTGTACACATGGGCTGCACAGAGCGGATCGTTCCCTCGCTGGTGACCTGCTTGACGGTTCGACAGACGCTCTGCTAGGTCGTGCGGCATGAACTTCGAAAACAGCGTGCCTTGCGGGGCCTGTCCGTCAGCCCCGGATGGGACCGATCGGACGCCGTTGAAGTATGTCCCAAGGTTCCGTTCGGCGAGGAAAAGCTCGTCGTCCAGAGGAAGATGAATCGCCGCCGCGAGGACCTCCCCGCGTTCGACCAGCGCGACCATGGGGCCGAACGGCGGCGTGCCCGCCGCAAAGTACCGGGTGCCGTCCAAGGGATCGACGAGCCAGACCGGCGCGATGCCATCCAACTGGACGACCAGGCTCGGCTCGGCCGCCACGGCCTCCTCTCCAATCACGCTAGAGCCCGGAAGCAGGTCACGCAGTCGCTCGGCGAGGAACGCTTCGGCCGCGCGATCTGCCACGGTGACGAGATCGGTCGGGTCGTCTTTGGATGGCTTGGGGATGACCTCGCCTTCGGCCAGGCGGCGGAACCTGGGCAGAAGCTCCATCGACGACGCGTCCTTCACGATCTTGCCCAAGCGTTGCACGAATGACGACGGTTCGTTTGTCATGGGCGAGGTCCTGCAGAGCCGCTCAGCGGATGGACGGCGGATCCTCGGGCAGCGGAAACCCGCCGTATTTGCGGATGTGCAGCCAAGATTGGTACTGCGAGGCGAAGGGATCGAGGGCCAGCGCCGCGGCCTCGTCGAAGTATTTCTGAGTGTCGGTGCTGCTGAACAGCGCGCGATCCTCACCGACGGGACAGACCTTGTGGCAGAAGCCACAGGGATCGCGAAAGGCCGCGCGCAGACGCTTGTGATTGGCGGCGCACGCGTCGGGGTCGAGCGTAGCAAGCCAGTGTCCAGAGCTGGTCGACAACGCGTGAACCGGGCAGATGCGCTCGCAGTTACCACATTGGGTGCACAGCGGAGCGACGACCAGAGGATCTCCATCCAGCGCCAGCTCGGTGAAGGCCGAGACCAGCCGTTGTCGGGGGCCATACCCACGGGTCAAGAGCGCGCGGCTGCGTCCGACCTTGCCAAGCCCGGCGAGCTGGCCGGCCCAGACATGGGAAAAGACCCGAGGTACTTCGGTGGGCGAGTCGGGCTCGTCGTCGCTGCCGCGGGGCACGTTGATGGCGGCGTGGCCGTGCGCATTCAAGAAGTTCGACAGACGGTAGGTCGCCTCTTCGAGAAGCTTGTCGATGACAATGATCTGCTCGCGGCCGAGCTGGGACGGTGCTGCTTCCACCACCGGCAGCCACAGCGGGACGCCGAGGACGATCACGGTCTTGGCGCGGGGCCAGATCGCTTGCGGCCGACGTTCCGATGGGACCTCGTGGATATCGTTCAGGACACCCGTTGCGGTTCAAGAACGCCGCCAAGCGATAGGCTATCTTGTCGAGAAGTTGGTTGGCGTTGTTGTACTGCGCCCGATACACGGGGCTGTTGTCGGTCTCGGTGACGGGCAAGAGCGACGGGACGGCCATCGCAATCACGGTCTTGGCCATGGGCCACAGCCGCTGCGGGTCGAACTCCCACGATAAGTCGCCGTGCTCGGCCCAGCGCTCGACCGGGGCGAAAACCACCAAAGCCACGCCCAGTCGCTTCGCCTCGGCCACGATGTCGGCCTTCCCAAGGCAGGGCGCGGCGGGTACTGATGCGGTGGAAGATTTCTCGGGCATGTCGGCTGGTGAGCTGTTTGCATACTGGTCGACTGCAAGCCGTGTTCCCGTCAGCGAGCGGCGAAAGCCTACCGTGACGGGGGTGATCCTATCTGCAGGTGTTGCTGTGCCAGCAGTCGAGACGCACCGCTGTTTCTCGGGCAGCAGCTCGGCCTCGCGAGTCACGCTTGCAACTCGTGAATTTGCAAACCGGGTGAATCACAATCATGAGGATGTCCCATGAAACGAATTGTCTTCGTGTCGCTGGTGCTGCTTTCGCTTGCAGGCCTCAATGCATTCCTTCAGCGTCCGACGCTCCCGCACTTGGCCCGCAAGTTGCGTGGGGGGTGAGCGGATCGCAATTAGGGCAAATAGGCTCTGCAAAGCATGACCACCGAATTCAAGACCATCGAAGCCGAGACTCTGGAGAGAAACCCCTTCACCTTGTTCGCCAAGGGATGGCCCATCCTGACCGCCGGACACCTGGACAAGTACAACGGGATGACCATCGGCTGGGGCGGGCTGGGCACCCTGTGGCGGAGGAAGGTCGTGACGGTCTACGTTCGACCTCAGCGCTACACCTATCGCTTCGTCGAGAACGAGCCCTATTTCAGCCTGTCGATTCTGGACGAGTCGCACAAGGACGCGCTGAGCTTCTTTGGCACGAAGTCGGGCCGCAACGTCGACAAGGCGAAAGAGACGGGACTGACGCCGGTCGCCTTCGAAGACAAGACGGTCTATTTCGCAGAGGCGAAGCTGGTGCTCGTCCTCAAGAAGATCTACGCGGACGACTTTGACAAGAGCCGGTTCGTCGGACTCGACCCGAACGAGTTCTATCAGGCTCCGGGCGACACTCACCGTGTCTACATCGGTGAGGTCGTGAGCATCCTACAAAGGGCATAAGAGCCCATCTCTTATCGAACCCGTCATGTCTACGGAGAGCGGCAGGCTCGGGAGCGACGACGTCGCGATCTGGAACCGACGATATTCCGAAGCTGGCCACAACGCGCGTGTAAGCTCAGACCCATGGTCGGCGGCCTGGGAGACTGCGGTAACCGGCCTTCCGCGTGGACGCGCGCTGGACCTGGGTTGCGGCCTTGGATTCGACACCGAGCGCTTGCTGGTTATGGGCTTCGAAGTCGTGGCCGTGGATTTTTCCGCAGAAGCCGTCGCGCTGTCGCGACAGCGCAGCCCGCAAGCTCGGTATCTGGTGGCCGACATTCGCCAGCTTCCCGAGGACATGGGGGGGCCATTCGAGCTCGTGGTAGCCAACCTGTCGCTGCACTATTTCGAAAGGAGCGACACGGAGGCTGTCTTTCACAGGATCTTCGATCTGCTGTCACCGGCCGGCGTGTTCCTGTTCCGGCTGAACGCCGAAGATGAAGTCGGCGCGCCGGCGGACCCGTCGTCCTGGAAGCTTGTCAAAGTGGCCGGAGTGTGGAAACAGTTTTTCGATTTGCACAAGATTCACGGCTTGCTGAGGGGCCGGTTCGAGGTCCTGGGTCTCGAAAAGTGGACGTCGGAGCGGTTTGGCGCGCGCAAATCCCTCTACGAGGGCACCGTTCGCAAGTCGTCCCATGGGCCAGACTGAACGTTCCTCTTGGGCAAGCCCGAAAAGCGCTATGTTTGCCCGCGCAGCAGCGGTGATGCACGGCTGTTGCGAGTGAAACACAGGCGGCATCGTGTGCCGGTGCTCGTGGCGCGATTCGGCCATTTCGCGCGAATCTCGGCTGGTCCGCTTCTTGCCTTCCCTTGGCGAGGAGGACCACCATGAGTACCACGACATTGGAACGCGAAGCCCGAGCAAACAAGAGCACGACGGCCCTGACCGAGACCGTGTACACCATCTGTCCGGTGCTGGTCGCCTCTCACGTCGCAGTCCACAAGGGCTGGCTGGAAAAAGAGCTGCGACGTGCTGGCGGATCACTCAAGTACCTGTGGTCTCTTGCCGAGGACAACTGGCTTTCGCACTTCAACCACACGCTGCCCAATCAGTTCCGCGACGGGGGAAATATCCCGGCCATTCATGCGCGATCGGAAGGAAAGCGGACAAAGCTGATTGGCCTGACGTGGTCGACCGACGGTGGTCAGATCCTGGTGCGAGCCGATTCGGGAATCAACCGAGCGGCGGCTCTTCGGGGCAAGAAGATCGGGCTCTACAAGCGGGGCAAGAGCGACAGGGTCGACTTCTGGCGTGCCACGGCCGAGCGGGGAATCCTGTTATCGCTCGACCTCGACGGGCTCACCCCGGCCGACGTCGAGATCGTCGATCTTCGCGTGGACGGGCCCGAGCAGTCCTTCGTCTCACCAGTCGCCAATCCTGCCCAGCGGTTCAAGGCGACCGACACCGGGCCTGGCAGTCACTACGGCACGGAGATCGATGCGCTGTTGCAGGGCAAAGTGGATGCCATCTATGCCAACCGCGGACGCGCGCATCTGTTCCAGCGGGATGGGAAGGTTAAGGCGATCAACGATTTGGGACAGCACCCGGATTGGACGCTGCAGGTTGCGAACTCGCCGTACACAATCACCGTCAGCGAGGAATTTGCGGACGGGCATCGCCCTATCGTGGTTGCGTACCTGAGGGCCGTCCTCAAGGCGGGCAAGTGGATTCAGGAGAATCGTCGGGAGGCTGCCGAGATCTTCGGTGAGATCGTCCCGCACTGGACGAGTCAGGCCGTGCTGAGAAGCTCCATTGCGAAGCAGAAATTCGTTCCGAATCTGTCGGCCAGAAACCTTGCCGGAGTCGAGGTGGAGAAGCGCTTCCTCCTCGAACGCGGCTACATTCGCAGCGACTTCAACGTCGCGGAGTGGGCGGACCCGACCTTCTTGGAGGAGGCTCTGGCAAGCGAGCGAAGCCTGGCCAGTTAGAGCTTGGCAAACCGGCCGTCCGCGCGCACTGGGCCGTGGACGGCCGGGGCCTTCGCCAGCCATCCGAGGTAGGCTTCGGGGTAGGCATCGAATTCGGGGACGTAGGGCTTGATGTCGATGAGGGGCGTGCCGTCGAGGATGTCAATCTCGCCCACGCGGAGGTCGGCCCCATCCACGGAAAGCAGTCGAACCGTCGAGATGCCGATGGGATTGATCCGAGATGGGACGCGGGTTGCGAAGAGGCCGTGCGGTTGCGTGTCCCGATAGGGGATCACCGCGAGCTCCGGCGCCTTCGCGCGGTCGAACCAGTACAGGAGCCAGATGCGTTCGAATCCCTGCAGGTCGAGAAGGCCAGCCGCGAATTCCGGAAGCACGCTCACGCGGCCCTCGCTACCGGGAGAGCTTCGAGGCTGGGTTGGAGTCCCCGCCTGCTGGACGAAGGGACTGTGGATGGTGCCGATGGGGCGAATCAGAAGGTCGGTAGTGTCGGTTGCCATGACAGTAGATCCGGGTGGGTTGCGCATCTGTTCCTTTTTTTTGCAATTGGCGTGCCTTGCTGCGGAGATACCGCGCCTCCGTGTTCGCCTCGGCCGAGCAAGCGTGTGCCCCCTCGCGGGCCCGGGTCGAGTGGGAGCACATCAATCGTGCGCTGACGGACTGCCAGGGGAACGTGACCGCCGCGGCTCGCGCGCTTGGGATTCATCGCCGGTCCTTGCAACGGAAGCTGGCGAGGTTCCCGGTATCTCGCTGGCTCCTTCACCAGTCGAACTGCTGCCAGAGAAGCACTTCTGCGCTTCCAGCAACATTTGTCGGGGAACAGAGAAATTGACGGATCTTCCTCGGAGCAAACTGTGGTAATCGAAAACCGCGCAATGGGATCGGTCG
>PMLH01000194.1:2872-18319 GCA_003159055.1 Myxococcales bacterium | reverse complement strand
CCGAAGCGGGCGAACAAGCCGATGCAGCGCCGCAGGGACAGACGAACCCGCCGCAGGGACATCGGTGTAGAATCGAGCGGCCAGTTCGGCGGCGGGCTTGCAGCTCCCATCTGAACGGCAAGGCGTTGGGCGGACGTGGCCCAGGGCGGGTTGACCGGGGTTCATACCCGGTTATACTGCAGGTATGAAGACGGCAGTTTCGATACCAGACGATATCTTCAAGCGGGCCGAGACTCTTGCCCACCGGGCGAAGCGGTCAAGGAGTGATGTCTATGCACGAGCGCTCAGCGAATACGTGGCGCGGCACGCGCCAGATAGTGTAACGGAGGCCATGGACAAAGCGCTCGATGAGGTAAATGAGCCGGCTGACGGATTTGCGTCGAAGGCTGCCCGTCGGACGCTGGCGCGGAGTGAATGGTGAACGTCTCCCAGGGGGAAGTGTGGTGGGCGGACCTCGGTGAGCCGCGCGGATCCAAGCCAGGATTTCGGAGACCGGTCGTGGTGATTCAAGGGGATAGCTTGAATAGGAGTCGCATTTCAACCGCGGTCTGCGTTGCGCTGACCAGCAACGTGAAGTGGGCGTCAGCGCCAGGAAACGTCTTGCTGCCTGAGACAGCCACGGGGCTGCCCAAGGAATCCGTGGCGAACGTCTCGCAGATTGTGACACTCGACAAGTCGGAATTGACTGGACGTGTGGGCAAGCTACCAAAGGCAAAACTGGAGCTCGTGCTGTCCGGGGTTGACGTTGTTCTTGGTCGGTGAACCGCCCGTTGAGCGAATAGTCACGGCTGTCGACATTCTGGTGGCTCAGTGTTGCGGGACGAGCGCTCGAGGACGGACAGCAACCTCTGGGAAAGCCGCAAGCACCTTCGCATCGAAGGTCACAAGCGGGAGGTTCTCCCGTATGGCAAGCTCCACAAACAGGGTGTCGTGTAGCCCCTGCTCAATCGCCGTCGTGAACGTGAAAGTGCGCGTGGGTTGCGCCGTGGTGATGGTGCTCGTGGCGATGGGCGAGACCACTTGCAACTAGCAGCTCCTCATGGTCGAGGATACCCTCGGGCGGACCGTCGTAGAGCAACCGACCAGGGCGGGGCGGCAGTAGCAGCACGCGCGAGCCGAGCTCGGCCACCACACTCAGATTGTGGGTTGAGGTGATCACGGTCAGATCACTTCGCTGATTGAGCAGGTCAACCAAGTGTGCGCTCGACGCTGGGTCGAGGCCCGCGGTCGGCTCGTCGAGCAAGAGCAGCTTCGGTTCGATGGCAAACAGTGCGGCCAACGCCACACGTTTCTTTTCACCCCCCGACAGCTCGAAGGGTGGGCGCCGCAACCAGTCCTCGGTCCCGAACAGCTTGGCGTAGCGTTCTACCCGGGCCTCGACGTCGGGCAGCCCGAGCTGGCGCGGCCCGAACGCGATCTCGTCGGCCACCGTGGGATTGAACAGCATGGCGTCCACGTTCTGGAACAAGAACGCGACCTCGGAGCGAAAACGTCGCCGAAAGACCGGCTCGCCAAGCGCGTTCCCGTCGAGCGCGCGACCGTCGTAGCGAAGCACGCCGCCTGCCGGCGGCATCAGCCCATCAAGGATCTTGAGCAGGGTGGTCTTGCCGCAACCGTTGATGCCCAAAAGTACGACGCGCTCTTTGGCGGCGACCGAGAAAGACAGCTCGGCAATGACGTCGCGATCGCCCAGGCGTGCCGACAGTTGTTCGAGAGTGAAGGTCATCAGAAACCTCGCGAGCGCAAAGCGTCCGAGATGTCGCGGGCGTTGCGCGCGGACAGGGTGAGCATGGTGGCGGTCACGCCGCCCGCGTTGGAAAGCCCGTCGCGCACCGATGGCTTGCGCGGCAAGCGGCTCTGCAACCCCAGCCACGATTCACGCGCCAGCAAACGCAGGGCGTGGATCTGCGCAAGCGTCACCACCAGCAGGCGCAACAGCGTGGGCCATGGCGCAAGCGCGCTTAACAGATCGACGGCGCCCAGCACGGCGAAGGTGAGAAAGGCAAGCAGGCCGGCACGCAAGGCCAGCGCGGCGTACGCAATGAGATCCGGCGATACCTGCAAGATCCACCGTGCGTGAGCCCACGTCAGCGCCAGGATCGCAACCGTCACAGGCACCGCGGTCGACAGCGCGCGCTTCGCCGCTCGTGCGGCTTGGCCGCGAAAGACCAAAACCACCGCAACGATTCCACCCGCGAGCAACAGCAGATCGGTGATCGCCGAAAACACGAAGCAGGCCAATAGCCAACCGAGCAGTGCAAATCGACCGATTCGACCTTGTAGCTTCATGGAGCGGTCCTACCACGCACGCGCGACAGAATGCCGAAGGCAAAGAGCGTGTAGAGCCCTTCGACAAGTCCTGTCACGGCGAGGCTCGGCAGCATCATGGTCACCAGCACCACCGAAAACGGCGTCGGCAACTGGGCAGGACGAAGGAGATGCTGCAGCCCGAGAACACCGGCCACCGCCAGCGTGGACACCTGCAACCCGACGTAGCCAGCCAGAAAAGGCGCCAGCCGGGGAAAGTGCCGACCCAGCATCTTCGCAACCGACCACGCCGCCATCGGCCCAAGCAGCCCCATGGCTAGCGCGTTCACGCCCAGCACGGTGATGCCCCCGGCCCCAAAGAAGAGCGCTTGAATGAGCAAGACCAGCGATTCGCACACGAAGGCAACCCACGGCCCACGCACCAGCGCGAGCAAGCTGGCGCCGACCAGGTGCGTGGACGTCCCGCCGGGCACGGGAATCATGATGGTTTGCAGAACGAAGGCCACGGCGGTGAGTGCACCGACCGCCGGTAACGCCTCGACCTGGTTCGGGCCAAAGTGCTTGCGCGCGGCCCAGATCCAAAGCGGCGCGGCCGCGGCGTACGCCGGCAGCGTGATGGTGGGAGCGAGAAATCCGTCTGGGATGTGCATGGTGGCTAGAACTGCGCTGTCGCGCTGACCGCAAAAGCCAGTCGGAAGTTCTCCAGGCCTTCCGAGCCTTGTTGCTCGGATTCTTCATTGAGACGCTTGAGCACCGCCCGCTTGACGCCGAGGCCGAGGGCCAGTCGTCCGAGGTACGCGCGCATGGCGAGACTGCCGTAGAAGATGTCGCCGCCCGTTGCCCGCACACCGGCCAGCGCGGCGGGTCCGTTCCGATCGGGATCCTCGCGATCGCGCTGCAGATGCAACCCCACCAGCTCGGCCACCAGGTCCAGGCGCGCGCCGCGCTTTCCGTACAGGCGATAGGCAACCGCGCCGTTGGCGCGCGTCTCGACCCCGAACTGGTAGCGGGTGAAACTGTACGTGTGCGTGAAGAAGTATAGATAGTTGATCTCGGCCAGCAGGGTGAAGTCGGTGCTCAGTTGCTTGAGTGTGGCCAAGCCCGCCGCAAGGCTCGGTTCGCCGAATCCCGTCTGCATGTCCGGCTCGAAGGGCCGTCCGCTGTCGTCCGTGTGCTCAGTCGGCCCGACCGGCAAGGTGCAGGAAACCCACAACAGGAAGTGCCAGTCGCGAAGCTCGTCGAGGCTTTCCTTCTGCGGAACCAATCGCAAGCCCTCGTCCCATTTCCAGCCGAACGCCAGCATCAGGTTGGTATCGCCCAACCCCGCGTCGCCGCCCACGCCACCATCCATGGACTTGTAATTGTAGGGCTGGAAGACGTAGGCCGACAGCCAGGGCGCGATGCCGAAGCCCAGCGCCGCCATGTTGAACCAGGCGATGTCCTTCTGCTCGGGAAAAGCAGCGCGATCGTTCCTCGACTGGAAGGACACAAATTCGCTCTTGGCCATCGCGAACCCCAGACTGCGAGGCAAAGGCAGCGCGGCGGTGGTTTCAATTCCGACGCCAGGCCCCTCGGGATCCGAGAAGCCGACCGAGGCGACGCCGTGATGGGCACGGGCCGGCAGGGCCGCGAACCAGACGGCAACAAGAACGCCGAAACACAGCCGCTTCATTTCGGCGATCCCTTCTTACGATAGAAAAGAATCACGACTGTGAAGAGCACCGCAATGAGAAGAACTCCGACCACCGGCCGCAGCACGAACGCCCACGCGGCGATCCCTGCGGCGTGCGAGAGCCCCACCGCCGGTTGTCCGGGCTCGCGCCCCGGCGGCTCGACCACCACATCAAGCTCCAACCCATGCCCGCCGGCCTCCGTGACTCGCAGGTGCCAGTTGCCTGGAACATCCGGTACGAAGGCGAGGTAGCCCGAGCGGTCGGTACGCCCCTTCTGGTAGGGGATCTTGGTATCGACGGGCGAGAAGAGCTGGTACTCGCAGTAGGCCAGTGGCTCGCCGTCGGCAAAGAACGCCTTGACCGCGATGGCACGGCCACGTTCGACGCTGTGAAGGACTTCGTGTGCGAACGCGCGAGAGCCGAGCAGGAGTGCCAGGGCAAGGACGACGGCGTGCGCTCGCGGTTTCACCGAGCAACCTCGAAGGTCAGGCTGGCCTCGAAGACCTCGCTGTCCGCCTCGGGCGACTTCACGGGGCGGCGATAGCTGGCGGCGACCGACTCGACATCGCTGGCACGGACTTTCACCCTGACGTCGCCCTGGTCGTCGGTTTCGCCGAGCGGTTTGTGGCCGACCGCGAGCACCGCCCCCGACACGGGCTTGCCACCCAACAAAACACGAAAGGTCGCTTTGTCGCCCGTCTTCACTCTGCTGAGATCCGACACCGGGACGATCTCGAATTCATCGCCTTGCGGCTGGTTGGCCAGCGGCGAACGAATGTCGATCCACTTGGCAAACTGCTTCGAACGCCAGGCCTTCACCGCGTCGGGAACCTTGTTCTTAGGCAGATTCTTCTCGCCGTCTGGGGTCAGAGAATAGAAACCGCCGTCGAGAAAGGCGGTCAAGACCACGCAGGGTGCCGCGAGGCTCAGTTGCCTCGGCGAAATCACCGCCGCAGGCAGGAGGTTCTCGGACGCCCCCTTGTCCTTGCGGCACGTGAGACTTCGCATCTTGCCCGCATCGAGCGGTAGAGTTTCGCCACCGTGGTGCCCGTAGCGCAGCAGAAATGTCCCAGTCTGCCGTTCCAGCCAGAAGTCATGCGCCAGCGCGCGACCGGACCAGGTCAGGACGACGAAGGCAAAGGCGAGGCGAGCGCCACGAGTCAGCATGGTTCCCTTGGAAATGCTGCTAGCACAAAAGCGCCTCCCTGGGTAGCACGAATTATTAGAATCGTACCACTGACGACTCAGCGCCACCTGAATTCCTGGTCGCTTGCCCTCGACATCCAACGGCTGGACCGTAGGCTTTGCTTCCATGAACAAGCAGTTCGGCAATGACGACGCTCAGTTGGCCGCCTACGTTGCGCAACTGTACGAACCCGAAGACGAGGCCCTGCAGGAGATTCGGGAACGCGCGAAACAAGCCGGATTGCCGGACATCCAGGTGGCGGCCCTTGATGGTCGTCACTTGGAAGTGCTGGCGCGCGCCTGCAAAGCCCGGCGAGTCGTGGAGATCGGCACGCTCGGTGGCTACTCCGGCGTCTCGCTTCTGCGTGGCATGGGCAGACAAGGCGTGCTCGACACCGTGGAAGTCGAGCCGAGGCACGCCGAAGTCGCACGCGAAAGCTTTCGCAAGAACGGTTTTGGCAGACGCGTGCGCATTCATGTGGGCGCGGCCACGCAGGTGCTGCGCCGCCTGCGCAAACGTGGGCCGTTCGACCTTTGCTTCATCGACGCCGACAAGGAAGGCTATCCGGCCTATCTCGCTTGGGCCGCCGAGAATCTGCGCAAGGGCGGATTGGTGGTGCTCGACAATGCCTTTCTCTTTGGCAATCTGGCGAAGTCGCCGTCGGGCGACGCAGCCATTGCCGCCATGCAGGCCACCCACGCGATGCTGGCGCAAGGCGTACGCTTCCGCGCGACGGTGTTGCCGACCGGTGAGGCCTTGGCCGTCGGCGTGAAGATCTGACCTGGAGCTGCGCAACCAACGTCGCGGTCTCGGCTGCGGCGACCGCTGCGTAACAGCGGGCACTCGGCACGCCGGCGCGCTAGAGTAGGTGCCCAGAGGAGACAGCATGAAACGTCGAACCTTGGGCAAGCATGGACTTTCCGTATCCGAGCAAGGGCTCGGCTGCATGGGCATGAGTGACTTCTACGCAGGCCGCGACGATGCCGAGTCGCTCGCCACCATGGAACGCGCCCTGGATCTCGGGATCGACTTCTTCGACACCGCCGAGATGTATGGCCCGTACACGAACGAAGAGCTGATCGGCAAGTTCCTCAAAGGCCGCCGCGACCGTGTCGTGCTCGCGACCAAATTCGGCATCGTGCGCGACCCGAATGATGCGACCAAACGATTGATGGACGGCTCGCCCGCCAATCTCCGCCGATCCATCGAGGGCAGCCTCAAACGCCTGGGCACGGATCACGTCGACCTCTACTACTTGCATCGGGTTGACCCGAACACCCCCATCGAGGAAACCGTCGCCGCCATGGCCAAGCTGGTCGAAGAAGGCAAGGTGCGCTTTCTCGGACTCAGCGAAGCAGGCCCCGAAACCCTCAAGCGCGCCAGCAAAGTCCATCCCATCGCGGCCGTGCAAACCGAGTATTCCCTGTGGAGTCGCGATCCAGAAGACGGGGTGCTTGCGACCTGTCGAGCACTGGGCATCGGCTTCGTCGCGTACAGCCCGCTTGGGCGTGGCTTCCTGACCGGGCAGATCAAGCACTTCGCAGATTTGGCGGCCGACGACTATCGCCGGTTGAGCCCGCGCTTTCAGGGCGAGAACTTCGACAAGAACCTCAAGCTGGTTGAGCGCATTCGGGACATCGCCCGCGCGAAGGGCTGCACCGCCTCGCAGCTCGTGCTCGCGTGGGTGCTTGCGCAGGGCCAGGACATCGTCCCGATCCCCGGCACCAAACGGCGCAAATACCTCGAGGAGAACGCGGCCGCTTGCAACGTTTCGTTGACCGCCGAAGAACTGCGGCGCATCGACGAGGCGGCGCCCAAGGGCACGGCCGCCGGGCTTCGCTACCCCGCGCCGTTCATGACCTCGGTCGCGCCGTAGCCGTCGCGCCGAGCCGGCGGCCGGTGTAGCCTTCCATGAGGACTCGGTCGCCACGCATGCAAAGATCACGACGTCTCATTGTTCCGATTTTGATCGTTGCCGGTTCTGTGCTCGCTGTGTGGCATTACCTTCCCCGGCTTTCCGCGCTGGCCTTCATCGTTCGCGTCGCCAAACAAGAAGGCACGCTGGCGCGCCTGGCCCGCCTTGCCGCCGGAAAGGTCGACCGAGGCCCGGTCGTCGCGATCGCCACCCGCCACGGGCCGGTCCTGACTCGCCTTTTCCGTCCGGCCAAGCCCGCGCGACGAACCACCATCCTGGTGCCGGGCGTGCACATGGACGGCATCGAGGAAGAGCGTCTGGTGGGATTGGCCACCGAGCTCGCCGCCGCGGATCTGCAAGTGCTGACCGTCGCACCGCCCGATCTGACCCAGTACCGAGTCACGCCCAAGACCGTCGACGAGCTGGAGGATGTCGCTGCGTGGGCTGCGGATCAGACAGCCATCGCCCCCGACGGAAAAATCGGCATCACCGCCTTCAGCTTCTCGGGCTCCCTTGCGTTGGTTGCCGCGGGACGGCCAGCCATCCGCGATCGCGTCGCGTTCGCATTTTCCTTTGGCGGCTATGCCGACCTTCCGCGCGTGCTTCGCTACCTGTGCGGCGACCACAGCGATCCCCTGCCCTCGCCAAGTGAAGCCCGGTCGCTCGTCGCGGGCGGCGAATTCATTCACGTTCCCAAGCCCCACGACTACGGCGGTGTGGTTGCGTTGCTCAATCTCGGCGATCGACTTGTGCCGGCGCCGCAAGTCGCGCTGTTGCAGCAAGCAATCACCGAATTCCTGCGCGCCTCCAGCATTGACCGGCTGGATCCAGTGCGTGCCAAGGCGGTTTTTGCGCACGCCAGGCAGCTCGGCGAGCCAATGGCAGAGCCCTCGCGAACCTTGATGACGTACGTGAACGACCGCAACGTCGACAAGCTCGGCGAAGCGCTGCGGCCCATCCTTTCAGGGCTTGAGCTGCCAGCGGAACTTTCTCCCGACCGCTCGCCCGCCCCGACCGCGCCGGTGTTCCTGCTTCACGGTGCCGACGACTCGGTGGTGCCAGCCTCCGAGATGGTGTGGCTGGTGCGCGACCTCCAAGCGAAGACTAGGGTGCGCGCCTTTGCCAGCCGACTCATCACCCACGCCGAGGTCAATCGAAGAGCCGCCATGTCCGAGATCTGGCAGCTCTCCGATTTCTGGCGCGACCTGATGGCTAGATAGCCCTTTCAGCGATGTCCGCCGCCGTGGCCGCCGCCGAAGCTGTGGCCACCGCCGCCAAAGCTGTGTCCGCCGCCGCCGGACCCACCATGAAATCCGCCGCCGACCCCGCCGTGAGAACCGCCAGTGAATCCTCCGCCGTGAAAGCCGCTGCTCGGTCGGAATCCCCCGCCTACCCCGCTGTGGAAGTTGCCACCCACGGGTCGCCCACCTGCGACGCCGCCGCGGTAGCCGCCGGCCATTCCGCGCGCTCCCCCGGCGAATCCCCCGCGATAGCCGGCTTGCGCGGCATAACCACCACGAAAACCAGGCCCGCCTCGGAAGCCGCCGCCCCACTGGCCGCCGTGATAGCCACCGCGATAGCCGCCCCAGCCATAGCCGGCGTGATAGAGGCCGCGGTACCAACCGAAGCCGAGCGCTCCGCGCAGCCCGAAATAGGGGTACGGACCCCAGCCCCACAGCCAGGGCGCCGCGAGCCAACTCCACCCGTAGCTCGGGTAGTAAACGTAGGCGTAAGGATTCGCATCCGTCGTGGCACCCTCGTAGACGTACTGGTCACCGTAGGGCATGTAGACCCAGCCGTATTGCTCCGTGTAGACCCACTGGCCTCCCCCGGGCTGGTTCGCGGCGACCGGCTGCTGCGCGGGCGCCGCGTATTGCGCTTGGACTGGCACCGCAGGCGGCATCGCTGGCGGCGTAGGCGGCAACGCGGTCGGCATGGGTGTCGCCGGCTGCACTGCCTGTGGCTGCTCCTCTGCCGAGGGCAAGGGCTGGGCGGTGATGTCGACCACCTCGGCAGCACGAGCAACGCCAACTCCCGAAAGCAGGAAACAAAGGCCAGCAATCAGTTTTGTCGTCATGACAGCACCTCGATAATGTGGACGCGAGCGGTAAGCATCGTATTCAAGGCGGATTAGAGCAAGCGATATGCCGTCTTTGGGGGCGCCCCAACAGTGCCAACGCCTTGATATTCCGCCAATGACGCGCGCGAATCGCCGCCGCCAGGTGAGCAAGCCCGGCCCACCGTGAAATCCCTTCACGGGTTCTTTTCATCCGAAGGAGTTGCCAGCCGGGCAGAGTCGGCTAGCCTGTTTGCCAAACCCTAAGGAGAGAGACCATGGAACGAAGTGCGAATGCTGTGTGGAATGGCGATTTGAAGCGAGGTCAGGGCAAGTTCAGCGCGTCGAGCGGGGCCTTCAAGGATCAAAAGTTTTCCTTCCGCACGCGCTTCGAAAGCGAGCCGGGCACGAACCCCGAGGAACTGATCGCGGCCGCCCATGCGAGCTGTTTCAGCATGGCGCTGAGTGCGCAGCTTGGCGAACGCGGTATCACGCCGGAAGCGGTGGAAACCACCAGCCGGATCACGTTCGAGAATCTCACCCTGACCAAGAGCGCGCTGCGCACCACGGTCAAGGCACCGGGCGCCGACAAGGCCAAGATCGAGGAGGCGGCGGCTGCGGCGAAGAGCGGCTGCCCGATTTCGAAGGTCCTTAAGCTAGACATCACGCTCGACCTTACGGTCGTGACCTAACAGAACCAAACGCGGTGCAGGCCAAGGCGAAAGCGTGGCACACTGGGCGCGATGTCCGCAAACTCCGCGCCTCCAACGCCACCGTTTCGCCACCTGCTCGGGCGTTTCGCCACGCTCGAAATCCAGCGTTTCGGTAGCCCCGGGGCATTCCTGATCGAAATCGGTGCGGCCGCCGACGCGCCCGCAGTTTTGCTTCTCGGTCCGGAGATCCCGCAGGGCGCTCGCGAAGGCGACCATGTCGACGTATTCGTTCTGCTCGATTCCGAGGGGCGACCGCTGGCGACGACCAAGACGCCCCGTCTGGCTTTGGACGAAGTGGCGTTTCTTGCCGTGACCGCCTGCACCGATTTCGGGGCCTTCGTGGACTTTGGACTCGGCAAGGAGTTGTTGGTGCCTTTCGCAAAACAGACGGTCGAGGTACGCGTCGGCGAGCGGCACGCCATCGGGCTTTACCTCGACAACAGCGGACGGCTGGCTGGCACCATGCGCGTGCGCGAGATGCTTGCCAGCGGCGGACAATTCCACCGCGACGAATGGGTCGAAGGCGAAGCGTGGCGCGAGGACCCCGCCATCGGACTCTTCGTCATCGTCGAGCGACGCTTCCTCGGCCTTGTCCCCAAGCACGAACCGCACGCGCTCCAGCGCGGTGACGCCGCTCGCTTTCGGGTAGCCCACGTGCACCCGGACGGAAAAATCGAGCTTTCGCTGCGCGGGAAGGTGCACGAAGAGCTGGAAAAGGACGCGGCCTCCATCCTGAAAGTCCTGGAGCGTGCCGATACGCCGCCGGTTGGCGACAAGTCAGCCCCTGAGGAGATCCGGCGTCTGTTTGGCCTGAGCAAGAAAGCCTTCAAGCGCGCGGTGGGAACTTTGCTGAAGGCCGGCCGGGTCGACATCGACCAGACCGGCCACGTGCACTTGCTCAAACCCTGATCGCAGGCTACGGACATGCGCCGGAGCTGCGGTTGATCGCTGAAGCTCTTGGCGAACTACCCGGCGGACTGCAGGGCCGCTTGAATGATTTGGGCCAAGTCGGACCCAGGTTGGTTCTGCCCGGGGGTCACGGCGCTTGAGCCTCCCTGGTAGCTCTGCACTTGATGATGATGGTGGGGGTGGCCCGAGGCGCCGTGCGATTGACCCTTGGGCTGCAAATCGGGCATTTGGCCTGTCTGTGCCGCTTGGCTGAACTTGTCAGCGAGAGCGCTCAGACGCTGTGCCTTCGGCCCCGTTGCATTCTGCGCATCGGTCTTCAGCGTGTCGGCGATGCTCGACATGACGGACTTGAACTTGTCGGGATCGGTCTGCTGCAATTGCTGAAGCTGAGTGAGCAGGCTGGCCATGGGCGAGATCTGGGTCGAGTCGCTGGCGGCCACGCCACCGACCGTCGTCGACGCCGTCGCTGCTGCCTGATTCGTGGTGAGTGGGTCGATACCATAGTTGCTGCCGATACTGTTGATGCTCATTCGATTCCTCCGAAAATGATTCCCCCGGGGCCCGATGGCCTGATGGATTCATCGGTTCGCCTAAGGTGTTTCCTGAGCAGCTATTTTTGCACTCGTGGCGCGACCTTCCCGAACCGCCATTTTCGCAGCAAGGGACTGCGAACCTTGCACTTCAAAGATCCCAGCGCTGCCCAAACACGACCGCCACGCTCCGGTATACGACTTGCAGAGACCAGGCCTGTTCGAGAGTGTCGCACTGGAGGCGCGATCGCATTTCACAAGACTCGGTTCACCAAGGAAAATTCCAGCCGCATGGCTGTCGCCGCGCTTCGTGGTCTCTCCCCCGGGTCGCGCCCTGTGTTGGCGCGGGCAAGGCCCATCCATGCGGCTGGAGTTTCCCTTGGTGAGCACGATGAGCCACGGCGACAGCCTTCGATAATGTGGAACCTCAAATCCTGATTATCGGGCTCACTTCTCGTTGCATCTTTCCTCGCGCCAGCTACGCTGCAACCGCAGAATGACTCAAAGCCGCCACTTCCTGATGTTTGCCGCAATTTTCATCGGCGTTCTCCTCGTGCCCGTCGCGACCAGGGCGGATGACTCGCCTCCAGCAGACGAGAAAACACCAGCGGTGGAAGCCTCGTCGGCAAGTCTCCCCGTGGCGCCGCCTTCCGAACCGCTGCCCATCCCCACGCCAACCGCGTCCGACAAACCCGCAGGTCTCGATTTCGAGTTCTTTGGCCCCGAAGATGCCTCGACGTCGGGGACCCATTCCGCCGACAAGATCGCGAACACCTCGGCGCTGGCGCAGAAACGCCGCCATCGCTTGGGGATCCATCAATTCCTGGGCCTCACGACCTGGGCATTCATGGGGGCCAGCTGCATTATCGGCCAGCTCAACTACCACGACCTCTACGGTGGGGGCAGCGGAAGGGGTAGCTACCAGATGCCCCATCGCCTTCTCGTCTACTCCACGGCCGGCTTGTTCACTGCGACCGGGATCTATGCCCTCCTGGCGCCCCAGCCCTACAAGAAGCCGCTCAAATTCGATTCAGGTCTCATCCATCGCATCGCCGCCATCGGTGCCACGGCGGGAATGGTTGCGGAGGTCGTCCTGGGGTTCATCACCGCCCGCACCGCAGACGCGGGCAATCCGAGTGGCATCAAGCAGATGGCAACGATCCATGATGCGGTCGGTTGGACCACATTCGGATTCATGACCGCCGCGGGGACGGCTTGGATCTTTTGATTTGCGGGCAAGGATCGAAGCCATGTTGAAAAAAGACACAACCGCTCGGGTTTTCCTACCAGCCATCTTGGCATGGTCACTTGCTGCTTGTTCATTCGGCAAGGCAGACCTTGCGACCGTGCCGCCCCATCCCACCTTCGAGGACGACGTCAAACCCTTTCTCGCGGACCATTGTCTGCTTTGCCACGGCTATCCCGCCACGCGAGGGGCGCCAACCACTTTCCGGCTCGACGTCTACGCCGCGGACGTGGTTCCCGGGGCCTACGACGAGCGTGCCCGCTTCATCCAGAGCAACAATAATGGCAAGATGCCACCTGGAGCCGCGTGGGGTGACGGGGTCGGCCCCAACGGTAAAGCGATGTTGCAGAACTGGGCGACCGACGGCTATCCACAGGTGCGACAAGACGCCGCGGTGGGTGCGACAGGAAGTCCGTAGCGCGGCTCGGAAACTCTCTGGAGCAGCACTTTCCGCGCGAAAACAGGGCGTCACTCCGCGTCCAGGCGGTCGCCGAGAGTGGCACTGCTGATGCAGAAGGGACTCGGGACACCGAAGGAATTCCTGTTATGCATCCCCTACGCGCATCCCTGGTTTCGTATCGCCCGTCCTGTAGGTAGTCTATGCGAGGAACCAGTCAGCCAGTTACGAGCACAAAGGGCATGACTGCTTCCGCGGACGAATTGATGGTCGCCAGAATTGCTATTGCCGATGACGATCCCGAGACGCTCGATCTGGTCGGCGATATTCTGAGTAGCCCAACGACCGAGATCTACAAGGCGGGGAGCGGCGCGGAGTTGGTCGTGTTGCTTGCCAAGCATGGGCCATTCGACCTGATCGTGACCGACGTCGACATGCCCTGGCTGGACGGCATTG
Organism: Myxococcales bacterium; assembly: GCA_003159055.1. The sequence continues at coordinate 4,970 of PMLH01000194.1, read as the reverse complement.
CCGCGATCAGGTCGGCGCGTGGGTCCGAGGTGAGTGCGCCGGTCTTGGTTATCAGCGGCCTCGCGCGGCCAGACCTTCCAGCCGAGGTCGAGCGCCTTGGCAACGCCACGCTCTTGCGAAAGCCGGTCCAAGTGTCCGCCCTGCGCAAGGCCGTAAGCGCGTTGCTGGGCAACAAAGCGTAGCGACCGTTGGTCTGCGCCGATCACACGCGCGGAAGCCGGACGGCCACGCGCGTGCTACGATCCGGGACCGACCACAGCTCGCAGGATCCGCCCAGCGCTCGCGTCGTGCGCTCGACAATGGCCAGGCCGAGGCCGTGGCCCGGAACCTCACGGTCGGTGATGCCGCGGTAGAAGGGCTCGAAGGCGTGTTTTGCGCTCTCGGGATCCATCCCGATACCGTTGTCCTCGACCACGATCTCGACCATCGAGCCGACCTCGCGCGATTCAAGGGTGATGCACAAGGCCCGCGAGCGGGCGCGAAACTTGATGGCATTGCCAATCAGATTGCGCAGGATCTGGGACAACACCCCTTCGGCGCAGGCAACTTGACCCGCACCCAACTTGGTCACCACCTCGACACCTTGCAGCTCCGCGCCCATCTCTTCGAGGATGTGCCCGACGACGACGTCGGTCGCCGAACGCCCTTCGGGTGGGCGTCCTGAAACCGACAGCGCGAGCATGTCGTCCACAACCCGGGCCATGCGATCGACGGCGCGACGAATTCGCTGCGCCATGGAGGCAATGTTTTCCGGCAGCGCGGGCGATTCGAGGATGAGATCCGTGTAGCCGCGAATCGGATTCATCGGGCTGCGCAGGTCGTGCGCCGCACGCCCTGCAAATGCCTCCAACTCAACGTTCTGTTCGCGGAGGAAATGGACGCGCTCTAGGACCAGTCGACGCTGGCGGGCGAGAATGCGCAAGAGCCAGATCGAAATCATCGCCACGGTTGCGAGCACGATTCCCCCGACGACCACATCGCTCAAGATGGCCTGGCGATGTGCGTCCCGGATGGCGCTCAGGTTGCCCTGCCCTGCGGCCGTGTTGATGGCGATGAGCGCAGCGACGGACCTATCAATCGCGTCTTGGAGATCGACGATTGCCCATGCGCGGTTGGTTGCGTTGACCACAAGTTGCCGGAGCAGATCCTGGAGATGATCCCACTCGTCGCGTTCTCCTTTGTAGGTCGCGATAGGATCGTAACTCTCGGACGCATCCGCGATCGACTGCCTCCACCTCTCGATGTCGGAGGCCTCCCTCGCCGACGCCAAATGCTGGGCGTGGTGACGGAGGTCGGTCAGCAGGAGGATCGAACGTTGCGCGTTCTCGATGATGTCGGTGGTCTTGACCGATTCAACCTCCGAGAAGTGCACGTCGAGCCCAATCATCCCGACCACCATCAGGGTCACCAGCCCAAGCGCGGCGAGCACAGGCCAATTGCTCAAAATTCTGGTCCCAGGTTTTGGGGTACGCAACGGGTTCCTCCATCGAAGTCCTGCCGGCGTCACGCTGCCTGCATGATAGTCTTTGCGATGTGCCTTTGCCCGCCAAGATTCTGATCGCCGAAGACGATGACCTGACCCTGGAGCTTCTGGCCAACGTCCTTCGCGACGAGAGCTATGACGTGGTGGCGGTTGCCGACGGTCGCGAGGCCCTTGACCGGCTTCGCGAAAGCGCGTTTGACCTCGTGCTGAGCGACATCCAGATGACCCGCGCCAGCGGGCTGGAGGTTCTCGAAACGGTCGCCAAGGAATTCCCGGACACCCCCGTGGTTCTGATAACCGCCTATGCCGAGCCAGGCGCCGCCATGGACGCCATCGCCAGCGGGGCGGCGGACTACCTTGCCAAGCCGGTGGACATCGTGGCGCTTCGTGCAACCGTGGCTCGTTGCCTGGAGCGGCGGCGACTCTCCAAGGAGAACCGTTCGCTCAGGTCCGTCATCGCCGAGCGCAAGATCTTGGTCGGGACCAGCCCCCCCATGCTCGAGCTCTACAAGCAGATCGCACAGGTTGCGCCCACCGACGCCACCGTGCTGGTCACCGGCGAAAGCGGGTCGGGCAAGGAATTGGTCGCGCGCACCATTCACGAGCGCAGCCGGC
>PMLH01000194.1:0-2776 GCA_003159055.1 Myxococcales bacterium | reverse complement strand
TTGGCGCCGAGGTGACCGCCGGCCACCTGCGCCGGGATCTGGCCTATCGCCTCAATGTCGTCTCCTTGCAGGTGCCGCCGTTGCGCGAGAGGGGTGATGACATCATCGCCTTGACCCTCCACCTGACCAGCCGGCATGCCGCGCTTCTGGGGCGAGCCGAGCCGCACATCAGCGAAGAGGCGATGTACCTGATCCGTGGCTATGCCTGGCCCGGCAACGTGCGGGAGCTCGAGAACGCGCTCGCGCGCGCAGTCGCCATGTCCCAGCGTGGGGTGATCTTGCCCGGTGATCTTCCGCCGCTCACGGCAAGTCCCAAGCCAGGCTCCACGGCCGCGATTGACAGCGACTGGCCAACCCTTGATGAGCTGCAGCGCCGCTACATCGAACGCGTGCTTGGGCACACGGGGCAAAACAAGACTTCGGCAGCCAGCATTCTTGGCATCGATCGCCGGACCCTGCAACGGCTCGCCCTGCGCGAATCCGGCAAAGATAGCGATTCGCGATAGCGGCGCGCCGACGCCTGGGTTCGGCGACCTCATGACAGCAGTGGCTTGTTCATGAGTCCCGCGACGGCCGCGCGCAACGCGGAAATCCCGAACGGTTTGTGCAGCAAGGTTGCGTTGCCGAGCCGATCGACCATGGTCTGCAGATCGGGACGGGCGAGCCCGGTAATCACCAACACGGGCGTCATGACATCAGCCGCTCGGGCGGATTGCAGAACCCGAAGCCCTTCTATCCACGGCATGAGGACGTCGGTCACCACGAGGTCGAGGGGATCGTGGTCGAGAAGAAGCTGTACCAACTCGATCCCGTTGGTCGCCTGGTAGATCTCAGTCGCCGGGCTCCCAAGAGCCAGCCGGAGCATCTCCAAGCTTTCAGGATCATCATCAGCGATGGCGATTCGTGAAACAGGCAGCGGATTCGTCGCCGCGAGCTCGCCCAGCGTGAGCTCACGATGACTGGAAGCATTTAACATGGACCATCTCCTTGCAATGAAAGATCTCCCTGAACGGCACCTGCCCACGCCACTGCATCGGCCGTGCCCGGCCCCGAGGCGGCTGGTTTTCACGAAACGACCTCGATGGCGGACAAGCCAGCGACTTTCTGGCACGCGGGCTGGACGAATCAGGACAACCTGCCCGCTCGACCTTTGGCACCGCAGTTGCTGAGTGCTCAGGTAAGGAAAAAAATGGCACCAAAACTGCAGGCCACTGCATCCAAACTTCTCAGAGGTGAGCCGAAATGGCGAAACGATCGTTCAGCTGTGCCGCGCAGTGGTCCCTGTTGGATCTGTGCCGTCTGTTGCGGGACCTGCAGCGTCCACGGACTGTTCCCGCAAATAGCAACAGTGCCTTGGCTTCGGGGACATCAGAGACCGAGCGACCGGTCTCATGGGTTGGGCGCAACCGGGCGAGAGCGAATCCCACGAACGCAAGGAGAAATGCATGGCCATACAAGACCGCCGCGAGAACCTCTGGGCAATCGTGCTCGCCGCTGGCGAAGGCACCCGGCTTTCGCCGTTGACCCGATCCCTGTATGGATGGGATGTGCCGAAACAGTTCGCGGCCCTGTGGGGTGAGAGGACCTTTCTGGCACGAACCCTCGACCGAATAGCTCCCATTGTCCCGCGCGAACGAACCATCATCGTCGTCTCCAGCGAGTGCAAAGAACTGGCACAAGAGCAATTGGCCGACTATTCGGGTGTCCTGGTCGCGTACCAGCCGAATAACCGTGGCACAGGCGCGGGCGTGCTGCTTCCTTTGGTCCATGTGCTGGCGAAGGACCCGGATGCGCGCGTCGTGATCTTTCCATCGGACCACCACATTGAGCAGGAACAGCCCTTCCGCGATGCCGTTCGTCGAGCCTTGCGGGCGATCGACTTTGCTCCAAGCAGAACCGTGTTGATAGGGGCGAAGGCCGAATCCCCCGCCACGGATCTCGGTTGGATTGACTGCGTCGGCAGTCGTGGCCCACTGACGGTTCGAGGTTGGGGAGTGAAGGCGTTCATCGAAAAACCGGACGCGAGCACCGCGCTGGATCTCCATCGCCAAGGTGCACTTTGGAACACGATGATCGTCGCCTCACGAGGAGCGTCCTTGTTCGAGCTGGCCGACCGGCACATTCCCAAGGTGTGCTGGTGCTTCATGACCTACCGTGCACTCATAGGTCACCGTGGAGCCGACGATTTTCTGCGCGGAATCTATCCAGGACTTCCGGTCACCGACTTCTGCCGCGACATTCTCCAACACGACCAAGGTCTCGCAGTGACTCCGATGGTCGATGCGGGATGGTCCGACTGCGGAACGCCCGAGCGGCTGTTTCGCGCGATGGAGCCCAGTCATGAAGACGCCCAACTGCTCGTTCGACTCCGGCGGCGAGCGCCGCTCTTCGAGAACGTCTCCACCGCCGCTTGGCAAATGCTGGAAGCGCGTCGAGCGAACTAGAACGGCAGTTCTCGCACCCTCGACCGGCGGCATCCGCACTTTGACTCACTCTTGCCCATGCGGCACCCTGTCCGCGAGAGTGCGACAGGGTGTCGCGGGTCCGAGCCGAAACGGTGTCGAAGTCCCAGGAAACGCCGAATCGCGAGGTTGTCAGCCAGGGCATGGTCGATGCAATTCGGGGAATGCAGACATTCGGAAAGAGGCCCAACATGACGAACCAGCAACTCGATCGAGAAGACACCGCTTCTGCCCGGCCGCGCCTGACGAGGCTCGATGGGGCGGCTGCGCGGGTCGCGATCGCCGATGACGATCCCGAGGCGCTGGACCTGCTC
>PMLH01000103.1 GCA_003159055.1 Myxococcales bacterium | reverse complement strand
ATCCATCGAGGACTTCTGGCTCACCATCGTCAAACTGCCAACGACGGCCAAGAGATAAGCCGCGCCATGCGAGTCTTGGTCGTCGAGGACAACCCGGGTGATGTGGAGCTCCTGCGCGCTATGGCGAGCGAAGCCAGGCCGGCAGCCCTCGAGTTTGAATGCGTCGAGCGCCTTCGCGATGCTATTGATTACTTGCGCAAGAAACCCGTCGATCTCGTGCTTCTTGACTTGGGCTTACCCGATAGCCAGGGGCTCGACACCTATAGCGCGATCAAGACGGCCGCACCGGATCTTCCCGTGGTCCTGCTCACCGGGAATGACGACCAGGAGCTTGGCGTGGCCGCGGTCAAGGCCGGTGCGCAGGACTATTGGGTCAAGGGGCAAGTCCAAGGACCATGGATGGTCAGAGCCATGACCTATGCGTGCGAGCGCAAACGCGCACAGGAGGACTTGCGCGAGAAGGAGGAACGACTTCGCAGCCTGTTCGAGACCACCCAGGACAGCGTCTTCATCATCGACCGAAAAAACCTCGACATCCTCGACGCCAATCCGGCCGCGTGCCTCCTTTACGGCTATTCGCGAGATGAATTCTTGCGCATGAAGAACACGGATCTCTCCGCCGAGTCGGACGAGACCGCAGCCGCCGTGCAATCCGCGAAGACCCTTGTTCTCTTGCGCTTTCATCGCAAAAAGAACGGCGCGATCTTTCCCGTGGAGATCAGCGGCGGCTATTTCACTCTCCGCGGCAGTGCGGTGCACACCGCGTTCGTGCGAGACATCAGCGAACGGCGCCAGTTGCAGGCCAGCATGGCGCAATCGGATCGTCTGGCAACCATGGGCATGCTGGCGGCCGGCGTAGCCCACGAGATCAACAATCCGCTCTCCTACGTTCTCTACAACCTCGAAACCTTGGTGGATGACCTAGCGAAGCTCGCGCCGGCCATGCAGCGCTGTTGCGTGCCTTTGCGAGATCACCTGGGAGAGCCCGGCTTTGCCGCCATCGCTGGTAAGGTCAACGACGCACTTTCATCCGCCACCCTGGACGACATCCTCCACCGCGCCGGTGAGGCTCTTAGCGGCACGCAACGAATCAAGGAGATAGCGCGCGGGCTGGGAACCTTCTCGCGTGTCGAGCGAAGCGAGCAATCCAAAGTCGAGCTGCGCCATCCCATCGAGCGCGCGGTCAGCATGGCGTTCAACGAGATCAAGTACCGAGCCAAGCTGGTCCAGGACTTCGGGCAAATCCCCGCTGTCCTCGGCTCGGAGGGAAAGTTATCGCAGGTCTTTCTCAACTTGCTCATCAACGCCGCGTACGCGATTTCGGATGGCAGCGCGGAAAGCAATCGCATCGAAATTCGCACCTGGGCCAACGACGAGCATGTGTTCGCCGAAGTGAAGGACAGCGGCAAGGGCATCCCGGCGGAGAACCTGCCGCGTATCTTCGAGCCCTTCTTCACGACCAAAGCGGCGGGGGTAGGCTCGGGGCTGGGACTGGCCATCTGCAAGGACATTCTCACCGAAATGGGTGGCGACATTCAGGTCGAAAGCGACGTCGGGCGGGGCACGCGTTTCATTATCCGGCTGCCTGTGGCACGGGATCCGGCGCAGGCAGCGAGCGCTGCCATCGCCCAGGAAGTGGCCCCTCCCGCCGACCTGCGCGGGCGAATCCTTGCTGTCGACGACGAGGAACCCATCCGCGGGATGTTGAAACGCATGCTGGGCCGGGCACACGAAGTGGTCACCGCGGCGTCAGGCGAGGAAGCTCGTGCCATGATCGAAAAGGACCATTCCTTCGACCTCATCCTTTGCGATTTGATGATGCCCACGATGTCGGGGATGGATTTGCACGCATGGCTCGTGTCCCACCATCCGGCGCTTGCTAGCCGCGTGGTGTTCCTGAGCGGCGGTGCCTTCACGCCCAAGGCCTCGGCCTACCTGTCCAGCGTCGGGAATCTCAGGCTCGACAAGCCCGTGAACCGTGCTGAGCTCGTGCGTATCGCGAACGAACGGATCAAAACGAACGGATCAAATAGTGGATAGTCCACTAAAGAAACATCGCGACAATAACAGGGACCTACGATCTGCTCCAAGCTATCCCTATTATACCCAGGCGAGCACTATCAGGAATCTGAGTCCACTTCGTTGGAAAATGCAGAATTGCGGAATGAATGGCCGCGGTACGCTGCTTGCTCCACGGGAAGCGCCATGAAGAACGAACCGAATCATCTTGGGTTGGCTCTCGCGGTGTTGGCGCGCGCCCGTGGTAATCAGATCCACGGACACCGACGAATAAATCTGCTAACCGCACCCTCAGCAACGACAGCGGCGCAGCAGTAAACGCCGCTGTGCCGCACCTTGAGCTACAGCAAGATCGGGACGACTTGACAGCTGCTATCGCAAGTCTGTCCGGACTGGCCATTGTTGGCCCCCAAATCGCACTGCTCGCCAAAAGCGGAGTCCACCTTCCCGTCCCCGCAATGGGGCGGCGTTTGGCATCCCGGCGCGCAACCAGTCGCAATACCGTAGGTCGACAGATTGACCCCGTCGTCACACTGCTCGGGTGGGCTCTGGACGGTGCCGTCGCCACAGCGGGGCGGTAACGTGCAGTCTGGGTTGCAGGTCCCGTAGTCGCCGGTGTTGTTCGCAGTGCCGAGGTC
>PMLH01000088.1 GCA_003159055.1 Myxococcales bacterium | reverse complement strand
CTGCACTGCAGCTGGAGGAGCGGCCGCGGGGACCGGGGGAACGGGTGCGCGAGGCGGGGGCGGTGGCAGGGGCGGCGGGGCGGCGCCAGGCAAAGGACGCGGTGCCGGCTTGGTCGGCGTCACGGTACTGGCGAAGGGCGACGTCTTCAGCCACTGGACGCTGCTCATGTTCTGAAACGTCCCGGTCATGCGAAAGCCGATGAAACCATCCGGACGCTTGCCCATCTGGGCGGTGAAATCCATGATGGTTCGAAGTTTCTCCGAGCTGCGCAGCAAGCTGTCGCTCAGCTTGAAACGCACGTAGAGATCGACATGCGAGCTCGCCGCCGGCTGCACGAGGTGAATCTCGCCTTCCACGGTGGCTTCCAGGTCCTGCGATTTGAATTGTACGTTCTGCAAGCGTCCGACGCCCTTGTCGATCGCCACCTTGCCGGTGAAGTCGCCGAGGCGAATCTTGGGCAATCCCAGCCCTTCTGCCAGCATCGGATTGCTTGCAATAATCAATTTCGCCTTGCCATCGCCAATCGCACAAGCCGTACACTCCCAGCGCAACCCACCCTTGCTTTCGGACAGTCGCTGCTTGGGAGTTTCCAGGTTCAGCTTGACGTCGAACTTGCCCGACATGGGAAGATTGATGAGAGTCTTCATCCACGGGATTTCGGACAGGTCGATGTCCGAAACACTCGCATTGACGGAGGTATCGTTCTTGCCAATCTTCACGTTGGCGTCAATGTCGCCGCCAAAGATATCGGCCGAAACACTGAAGGCTTTGCTGCCCATCAGGTAGGACAACAGCGACACACCCAATTTGGCTTTATTGATCAAGATCCGAATCGGTTTGCCGGCCCCGCTGGGCCGAGAGACCAACGAGACCTCTCTCAACGTCATCCCCAACCCCAGCGAAGGTCCGGCGTGCTTGGCCTCCATCTCGTACCCGTAGGTCGAAACACGCGCCGCCATCTGATCCCGGAATCGGCCGTAGGGCAGGGTCACGTAGAGAACCACGACAAACACCAGAAAGCCAAATCCTGCGGTGGCGCCGACCTTGCCAAGCCGCCGCAGTTTCTCACTGATGACCATCAGCCCTTCCCCTTTCCGGCCGCAGCACCCTTCGCTGCGGGCTTCTTGCTGGCGTCCTTCAGACGTTCGTAGGTGGTTGCGGTGAGATCGACGTCCACGTTGCTGCCATCGCCGCCGAAGCTGCGGCGGATTTGTAGCCGCGTGACCAGGATAAGACTCTTGCCAGTTTCGACTTTGTTGAGAAACGTCGCCAGCGACTTCAAATCCACCTTGCGCAGCTTCACATCCAGGCTGTGCTCGACGTAGCGCTTGCCAGCCGCCGCATCTGGACGGTCCGAAGTCTCGGGAATTTGAATGCCGGCCTCCTTGGCCGCAGCCTCCAAGTCGGCCGCCAATTGTGGCGGCTCGTTTCCGATGCGTTTCTGCTGTGCCTCCACCTGCGCTTTGGCCTCGCGATACTCGTCACTGTGCTTGGCGATGTCGTTGATGGCATTGCGCATGTCCTGGTTTTCCTGGGCCATGCTTTGTAGCGAATCGATCATCAAGTACGCCACCAGCGAGACGGCACAAAGGGCAAACGCCCCACCCAGAATGGAAATCAATCGCCGCTCGCGCGCGGACATCCGGTTCCACTCCGCGCCGGCATAGGCAGCGGGGCGTCCAAGCAAAAGTCTTATCTTCGCAAACAGGCGTCTCATGGCTTCCTCACGGACACTTCGAGGTGATGTTTAGGCTGAATTGCTTGGCCCCGCCCGACACTTCGGTGATGGGGCCCTTGCTGATCTCTTCGAAGCATTCGATCTCTTTCAGCTTGGCCACGATTTCGTCGACCGCGGCCGCGGAATCGATAGTGCCCTTGATGGACGTCTTCTTCGAACGGATTTCGAGATCGTCGATGTCGATCTGGACCGTGTCTGCGGGCGGAATGTGGGTCGAGATTTCGTCGAGCAGGTCGTAGGCGGTCGCCTTGGGCAGGGTGACCATTTCGTCCTTTTGACTGCGGCGCAGCGCCGCACTGACATCGGCCGCCTCCATCCGGCTATCGCCAAACAGTTCCTTGGCTGCAGTTTGGAATTGGGTCTTGAGCACGCGCTGCTCGGCCGAAAGCCGGCGCAGCGTGATGGTTGCGTGAATTCCCGCACAAGCAACCAGCGATGCCGCCAGCACCAGCAGGTGCGCTGCCCGCTGACGAACAATCGAGAAGCTGGCGCGATACTGAAATTCGCCGCGCCGCAGATCCAGCTCACGTGCCCCGCGCGCGCCGACGCGGACGATGGCATCGGCAAGGACAAAACGGTCGCTGTCGGTCGGCCCGGGCGTTACCGGAATCAGCTCGCCATCCGGGCCTTCCTTCGGTTCGGGCGGCGCGATCAATGGATTGACCGGAATGCCCAGTTCTTCCTGCAAGAACGCCGAAAGGCCCTTGAGGCGCGCCCCTCCGCCAGCGAGCAACAGCTCCTCGACCGGCGCCTTGTCCTTGGTGGCGAAACTACTGAGGGTCTGGCGCAGGTCGCGCAGCAGAGGCTGCAGGGCCTCGCGTACGACGACATCGACCCGCATCTCGACGTTGGTCTGCGCCGGCCTGGTGCGGCTGGCGACGAATCCCAGCTGCACCTTGCCTTGCTCGGCCTGTTCCCAGGTCCAGGTGCCGTTGGAAGCACGATGCAAACTCTTGGTGACGTCTTCGCCGCCGTGAAGCAAGGTGCGCGCAAACACGGCTTCATCACCGACCACGAAACACAGGTTGGTCTTGCGGTGGCCGATGTCGACCACCACCCGGCATCCCGGCACCCGCTCTTCGCCGGCTTCGTCGATGACCACCGCCGGGCTGAGTGGCCGGTACAGCAAGGGTGCCACGTACAGCGATCGTGGGTCGACGTTGCAGGCTTGCAGACCGGTCATGATGGTACGGACGTCCTCGATACGCGCAGCCACCACCATCGCGCGACAGCCTTCGTCGCCCTCGGCAACCTTGCCGCGCGCTGAAAGCACGACGTGATCCAGGATCACGTCGTGCAATTCGTGGATGATCTGGCCTTCCAGCTCGTAGCCCACGACCTGCTCGATCTTTCGCGCATCCGCGAAGGGCAGCTCCAGCACGCGCAAGGTGAGCATGTCGCCCGGTAACGCAAGGTAGGCCGAGGTCCCGGTCGGCAATCGCGAGGCGCCTTGGTGCAAGGCCTCGTACTGCCGTTCGGCCAGGGGACGCTCGTCGGCGGCGACGCGCTCTTCGAAGGTCGAGGCGACTCGAGTGTGGCGGAATCCGACGTCGAGGACGGTGAACTTCACCGCCCAAGAACCAAGGTCGATTCCGGTGATGGTGTGGGCCATGGTGCTTCTATTCCTCCCGCCAGTACTGGATGACCCCGGCAGCCTTTTCGCT
>PMLH01000107.1 GCA_003159055.1 Myxococcales bacterium | reverse complement strand
TTCAGCGGATCGCGCTTTCCGCGACAGTGCGTCCGGCGGATCGAATCGCGGCGTGGATGGCCGGGTACGAATGCAAGAACCCGGGCCCCGACCCGAGCTATCGGCCGCGACCGGTGACCGTGGTCGAGTCGGCCGACAAACGAACCATCGCGCTCGCCCTGCGCAGCCCTGACATCGAGCTCGTCAAAGGACCTGACGCGTCCGATTTGCGTTGGCAGGCCCTCACCGCCGAGCTGCGCGCCATCATCGCCCGCAACCGTTCCACCCTGATCTTTGCCAACAGCCGCCGCTCGGTGGAAAAGATCGCTCGCCTGCTCAACGCGGGCGAGCACGAGCCCATCGCGTATTCCCACCACGGATCCCTGTCGCGCGAGATTCGCCTCGACGTGGAAGAGCGCATGAAACAGGGGCAACTGCGCGCGATTGTCGCCACCGGCTCGCTTGAGCTCGGCATCGACATCGGCTCGGTCGAGGAGGTCGTGCTCATCGGTACGCCGCCGTCGGTGGCGCAATCCCTCCAGCGTATCGGCCGCGCCGACCATCGCGTGGGCGGTACCAGTCGCGCCACCCTGTTTCCCATGCACGGCCTCGACGGCGCCGAGGCCGCGTCGATGGCGGACCTGCTCGGCCGGTCCGCACGACCGCCTCCTTCTCAATCCGGCGGCGAGGGTAGAGACTGGCTTCAACTGATCTCAACTGACCGGACGTCGACCACGGCGGAATGGCGCAGACCGTCCCGCGTGTTCGAGACCGCCTCGCCAGGGCCATCAAACGGTGGCAAGAGCCGCCCCGGCGTGCTCCGCCCACCCACTCAAGATCGTCATGCTGCGGCCCGGCATGGTTCTCTGCCCCTCAAAAACCCCGTTGGAAATGGCTATGGGCCAGACCTCCCAACCTCAGACCTCTCGAGCCAACTGTTCACCAGAGCCGACTGCCCCGCGCCGATAAGCGGCGCAGAAGCTGTCAGAGCATTCTCTCTAAAATGGAGCAATAGATCTTGACAACAGTAGTACTGCGAGTTTCCATGGTCGACGGTCCGTCGCAGCATCAACGCTAACCTCGCTGCGGCAATTCTAGAAAGGAGATTGGGATGTTGGAAAATCGAGGACTCTCACGGTTTGCATCGGTATCTCTCGGGTTTCTCTTTCTTGGGGGGGGGGGGAGNNGGGGGGGGCGGGGGCTGTGACCAGCCCAGAAGCGGCGATCATGAGGGGCAAGCCCTAGCGGCACGGCAACGCCTTGCTCCCACGACCAATGACACAAAACAGACCCTTAATGCTACAGATGCGGTCGGGGCGCAGCTCGGAAGGTATCGGGCGTTTTGGCCCAAGCGCACGGACGAGGAGCTAACCGCTCACGTTGCCCGTGTTGGCCAGCTCTTTCGATCTTCGCCGATCAAGCTGGAACAACAGGTCGGCCTTCGCGACACGTTGACAAATCCTTTCAACGATCGAAGCATCACCGTAGACTATCGGTCCCAGTTTGACGAGTTGAGAGTTGACGATCGATCGCGGCTTCCAGAGCGCCGTCCGTCGACAGACATCGGCGAGAAGACCGCGGAGAACCTAGCGAAAGCCGCGATTTCAGCGCTGGCCGCAAACGGCGTCATCGCGCAAGACCAGTACGCGATCGACGATATGGCGACTGGCCATCACCAACGCGAGGAGTATGCCGGGGATGGTAAGCCAACCGTCACTTATACGGTCGAGTATCGATTTCGCATGCTCCGCAAGTTGAACGGCATTGACGTTGCCAATAGCGCCGTGGTGATCGGCATAACACCCGACGGGCAGCTGTCAAGCGTGCGCCTGGGCGGTGTCCAATTCGAAACTCAAGGATCCGGCACTTCGGTGACTCCCGCTGGCATCGGCAGTATCTTCGAGCGAGCGGTTTCCGCCGAAGCAATAGCAGAGCGCTTCAACCGAGAGGTGGGAGGCGTTGGAAACGCAAAGCACATAGTCTGGTCCAAGAAGATGTATGTCATGCCGTCTGACGTGACAGAAGCAACTCTGGAACCCATGATGGTCTACAGATTTGCATTGATGGCGACCAGTAGCAGGGGCTCGACCATTGTGGGAAAGGCTCAGACGTTGGGCTACTCGTTGGCTGACGCCAATATTGCACCTGCCGACTACAGCACGCGATAACAACCTGCAAAACTGAGGAATACTATGTCCATCTGCAATCAAAAATCTCTCTGCACGGGCATCATTCTTGTCAGCTTTCTTCTGGGCGCAAACACCAAGGTGGCCGCATACAGCTACTATCACGACAACCCACAGAGCTACGCATCGGGCGATTGTTACCCCAGCCTTAGTGGCATTGGTGACAGGTGGTCAGACGTCAAAGGCGTGCTCAACGGTATGGGCTGGACAGGGGTCCATTATATCAACCAAGACGCCTGGGCTTCCGACTTTGTAGAATCCACCCTTGGAGGTCATGACGACATAGAGGCTGACGCGCATAACGTGGCAATCTTCGACGGACACGGTAACGTGAACGACCTCGGGTATTCGTACACGGATCCCTACGGCTACTGCGATGCGGGTTACTGGGGCGACACGAGTAGCTCGAATATCCGACTAGGGATGTTGGGAGGTGCAGTTGCTGCCCTAGCAATCCTTGACACGTGCTGCTATATGATGAAGGGAAGCACAATAAGCATTGCCACCTTTGGTGGTGTCCAGGAACTAGGCTTCGGAAGCACCTCTAACAATGACAACGGCGCAGTCAACAACTTCTTCACCCATACCGGAAGCGGCACGAACTGGTACTATTGGCTCCACGACCTGGAAGACAAGCCTGGCTGGGGGACAGGGGACAATACGACCGTTGTCGTCACCCGTGGCTGGAACAGCACGGACGTGTCCAATAATCGGAACAACTGCAAATTCAAGGGCCAGACCTGCCTGAACAATCCAGTCTACGGCAATGGTCCGAGCATCGCTTGGCAGAGGGACTTCATAGACCATGGCTGCAGTGGATGTGCTGTTTGTAACTAGTCGGATAGCGTAACTCCCAGGGGCGGGCCAGACGGACCCTTGCGGGGCCGATCTGGCCGGTCCATGGAATGGAGGGGCAGCGATTGTGCTGAAGATACTCGGGTTGATCGTCGCAGTGGGCTATTTGCCAACTATGGCATGTACGCCTGACTTGCAGCCAGCGTTCTTCTGTGCTCCGGATTTGACGGTAGGCTATGCTGAGGCACCAGCAGGACTCTTAACCCCCCAGACCCAGAAGATCGTGGCCGCATACACGTCTCTAAGTGGCCAATGGAAGGCCGACTGGCAATGTCCACCAGGAAGCGCTGATTCCGGTACCATCGGGGCAGTCATCGAGACCGCGACGACCGAGGAGATGTTGGTGATCGTAGGCAGCGATCCAAGCCAGCCGGGCAACGATTGTCGACATGCCGGTACCGTGCTGGCAGATGGCAAAATCTCCCTGACCGGTGATCCTGTCAGCCACATCTCTGTCCGGACCGCCACTTTGCAGGCGAGACTTGGCGGCACGGGCGTGGTGATATTCAAATTTGACACCACCTCGGATACGGAATTCTCGGATATCGAAGGGCTGCTAATAATCGAGGAAGATCTGACCATTCAAAGTACTGTCAGTTTTGGGCGACGGCCAAAGAGGAATCCAGATGGCTCAATGTCGCAGGAAGGCTACGACTGTGGACTCATTCTTAGCGATCGACTGTAGAGGACCCAAGAAGCGTTGCCGACTCGTAGAGGTAATAGTTGTCCTATTTGTCGGCTTGCTTGTGCGAGGTTCGGACGCACGTGCTCAAGATGGTGTTTTCGCACCGACATACAAACTGGAAGTTGGTCTCGGTCTTCGATTCATGCCCGTCGGTTGGTTTGACCTTACCGATGCGGCCCGACGGACGGGCTTTCGTGCATACCCCGCATTGGGGGGGGCTCCATTTGTGGACTATCGACTGGGGAGGTACGTCAGCGTCGGGGTGTCGCCGGAGATGACGCTCAATGTCATTCCCAACCGCTCTGACTACTACGTCGGAACAATGCTGGCAGGTGATGCGAGGATTCAGTTGCGTTATCCAACCCAGACCCGCTTTGAGCCGTACGCCATGGCAACATGCGGATACTCTGTCATCTGGCGGGCGGATGCCAGTTCGGCGAAGGGCCCAGTGGTTGGCGGGGCGGTTGGTTCTCGGCTTCGCCTGAGCAGTCGACATTCGGTCTTCCTTGAAGCTGCCTATCAGAAGGGCTTTCAGAAAGTTGACGGCGGCGATTATGGTCCAAGCTACGTCATCGTGAGCGCCGGGTGGCTAGTCGGGGCGTGAGCGAGCGCTCAAGCATCTCGGCTGGTTGGCGAAGCATCGGGACAGAGCGCGACGCTTGATTCATCTCCCGTGACGGTTCGCTACGTCGGAAAGGTCGAGCTTTCTTTGCCCGCTTGGGCGCTGACGACGCGCGGCCATGACTACGCCTCGTGGGTTCTTCGAGCTTTCCCCTATCTCAAGAGCTATCGCAAGGGTCCCAACGACGAGCCCGAAGACAAGTTGGTCGCTGCTATCGCGCGGGATTTGGCTCAGAACTTCTCTGGGTTGCTGCCCGAGGCGGTGGCCAGCCTGTTCAGGCATCTGAGCGATGGTTCCGGAAAGTGCGGCAAGTGCCTCGGTCCCCGAGGCTGACGGTGTTCCCGAGGCTGCCCAACAAGGCGTTGCGGCACTCGTGGTCGCCGCAGAAACATCGTGTAGAACCGCGGGCACACAGGCATTTAGGATAGTTTTCTTGAGCGTCTGAGAATCCTGCCGGATCGCATTGTGGCGGTCTTGAACGCGCAGGTGGAGCATGCCGGTCGGCTCTTGCTGGCTCTTGCCACCGTTTGAGGGTCCTGGCGAGGCGGTCGCGAATACGCAGGACAGTCCACGCCCTACCTGGTCGACGTCCGGTCAGTTGAGCCACCCTCCGCCCTCGCCGCCAAATTGAAAGGGAGGCGGTCGCGCGGGAAAAGATTTGGGCGCCTCCGGGGGCCAGTCGCGTAGGCTACGGCCCATGGCAGGTCAGGCCTTGGAGCTTTTTCATCCACTGGTGCGCCGGTGGTTCGCGGAGCGCTTTGGTGCGCCCACCGACGCGCAGGCAAGGGCGTGGCCGATCGTCGCGCGCGGCGAGCATGTCCTGGTCAGCGCGCCAACCGGCAGCGGAAAGACGCTGACCGCGTTCTTGTCGGCGCTCGACAATTTGATCACGGGGCGCTGGCCCTTGGGCGGCGTGCGCGCACTTTATCTGTCGCCGCTCAAGGCGCTCAACAGCGACGTTCGGCTGAACCTGCTTGGCCCCCTCGGCGAGCTGCGCGCCTTGTTCGAGCGTGAGGGCTGCCATTTCCCCAACCTGCGCGTGATGACCCGCTCGGGCGACACCCCGGACGACGAACGCCGG
>PMLH01000033.1 GCA_003159055.1 Myxococcales bacterium | reverse complement strand
GTAGAAGGTCGCGACGCCATAGACCTTGCTCGCGGGCAGCTTCAGATGGCGGCCGATTTCGGCGATAGCCTCTTCCGACAAGTAGCCGTGGACTTCCTGCGCCTTCTGCAGGATCGGGATTAGACTGTCTCGCTTGGCCGAGCCGTACTCCTTAAGGAGCGGCTTGGTCGATGTTGCTCGTGCTGCTGTGGTCATCGATGTTTCCTTTTTTCCTATGACTTCCGCATGCGAAGAATGCGACCTTCTCCAAGGCCACCGTCATGTCGATGTTCTCAACGTGGATCTTTTCGGGGATGTGTAGACAGGCCGGGGCGAAATTCAGAATGCCCTTGACTCCCGTACGCACCAGCGACTCGGCGGCCTCTTGCGCGTGCTCGGGCGGCACGGTCAAAATACCCAGCACGATGTGCTTGGCGGCGATCACCTCGGCCAGTTTCTCGACCGAATAACAGGGCACACCGCTGAAGGTCGCGCCGATCTTGTCGGGGTTGATGTCGAACGCCGCCGACAAGCGAATCTTCGGCGAGCGGTTGACGAGATAGGCCGCGATGGAGCGGCCGAGGTGCCCCATGCCGAGGATGGCGACCTCGTGCACGTCGGGCGGATCCAGCAAGCTTCCGATCGACGAGAGCAGTCGCTTGACCTCGTAGCCCGTGGTTGGGCTGCCGCTGTAGCCGATCGCCATCAAATCCCGCCTGACCTGCGCCGCAGTCAACCGACACGCAAACGCAAGCTCGTGTGAAAAAATGCTTGGTCCGCACAACCGCCGATCTTGAAGCAAAGCACGCCGGTAGATGCTGAGTCGCTCTACGCATCGGCCTGGTATTTTGCGTTTGTTCATGATCCGTCCCCCCGAACAACCACTGTGCATGAAGACGTGCTGTGAATAATGTAACGATGAATGTATAGGCCGGAAGATCCCAAGTCAAGCAAGGAACCAGCAAGAAGCAAAACACACCACGACGGTAGGCTTATCGGGCAACGCCAGAAAGACATAATAAATCATCAACTTACAGAACAGCTCAAAGCGCCATCAACAGAGATCAGGAGCTGAGCACCAGCTTGACGTTCTGCGAGTGGGGGGGTTGTCGTCGCTTTTGTCACAGCAAATTTTACTCATACCTGACTGAATTGGTCGGTTTGTCGGTATGAAAGGCCTTGAATTCTATGAAGAAGGTGCTTCCATGACCCGGTTCACTGACCACTCCTGCACGCCCTCCGTGGGCATCCGCGATGCGACGTACAATCGAGAGCCCCAACCCGATGCCGGTGTTTTTGCCTGGCTTGCCGGCAGGCCTGCCCGCACGAGCGAATTCCTGAAACAGGCGCCCTTGGTCTTCGGCGGAAATCCCCGGGCCGCTGTCCGTGACTTCCACGCGCACGGTTTCTTGCGCAGACGATGCCGCCACAATCACGCTGCCGCCCGGCTGCGTGTATTTGATCGCGTTGGTCAGGTAGTTTGCCAAGGCCTCGCGAATCAGGCGCTCGACGCCCTTGACCTGCGGTAACGACGACGGAAGGCTGGCCTGCAAAGTGAGGCCGCGCTGCTCGGCTAGGTCCTCGTGGTCCTCGACCGCTGCCCGAATGGTGACCAGCAAATCGAGCGGCGCCATCAGTGTCTCCAGCCGCTCGGTTTCCAGATCGGCGAGCACGCGCAAGCTCCGCAACAAGTCGAGAACGCCCTGCAGCCGCTGCCCTGCCCGGTCAACCCGTCGCTTCTGGGGCTCGAGGAGCGCCCCGTCGATTCCGCTAGCAAGACCTTCCAGCATCGACACCACGGTGCCGACCGGACTGCGCACGTCGTGCAAGACGACATGGAGAAATGAGCGTCGCATGTCGGCCAGCCGTTCCAAGCGATCGCTCGCGTCGCGAAGCCCGCGCTCGCTCGCGCGCAGAAGCTTCACGATTCCCGTGGTCAGCACGGTGGTAACCGCGGTGAGTAGCCCGTACACGAACAAGATGGTCAGGACCAGGCGAAGGTCAAGGCCGGCGCCGAGCGGTATCGCGCCGGCGATGGGCTGGCGAGGCATGGCGCCGGACCATTCGCCGAGCACGAGCGCCGCCAGGAAAAGATACCCGATGGCCGCGTGTCCATAGGCCTCGGTACGGGAAAGCAGGACCGACGCCAGAATCGCGTGCAGCAAGTAGAAGGCGAGAAAGGGGGACTGCGCGCCACCGACCAGCCAGATGGCGTAGGTCAGAACAAAGTAGTCGAGCGCGACCGAAACATACGCCACCAGAACCAGTCGCCTGTGCCTATCTGCGCCCTCGCCAAGGTGACGAAATGGACGAACCGCAAGAAACACGCCGACGTTGTAGGCGGCCAAGAACACGGCCGAGCCGCACAAGGCCGCCAGGTTCAGGCCCTCGACGCCCACCGCATAGGTCGCGAACAGGCCGCCGACGAGGATCCCCGCGGCCGCCAGAAAGCGCAGCCGGGCGAACAGGTAAAGCCGTTCCCCCAGCAGCAGGCTGTGCGTGAGGATCAGGTCCTGCTTGGCCCTGGATTCCATCGTGGATGGAAGACGCCAGCGGCGCGGTCGCTATTGGGCCAACTTGGCTTTGATCGTACGCAACAACGCTTCGGCGTTCACCGGCTTCTGGAATACGGCGTCCAGCCCCAGCTCGCGATAGCCGGTCGACAGATTCAGCTGGTCGCCCATCGAGCTGAGCAACAGAACCGGCACTTGGTTGCCGGCCAGCTTCAGTTCCTTCACCAGGTTGGTGCCAGCATCGATCTCTTCCATCATCAAATCGACGATGATCAGATCCGGCTTGTGCTGCTTGAACTTGACCAAACCCTCTTCGCCGGAAAATGCGGTCTCGACCGTGTAGCCGCCCTTTTCCAGTTGCATGCGCAAAAGGTCCAGAAGATCGGTATCGTCATCGACACAAAGGATGAGGTGTTTTCCATCTCTCATGGTTGCGCCTTCCAGGTTGGGCCACCGGTTTGTCTGCCGGCAGCGATGGGGCCGAACTTCTGCAGGTAACTTTCGAAGCTACGCTCGACAAGTGCCTTTCTAGCGAATGCAACGGCTTCGGCCAAGTTCTCTTTTGCGCCCGAGGATAGATCCTCGTCCAATTCGCCGAATTGATAGCCCCGAATACCGAGCGTGTATGCCTTGACGCTGCTACCAAACAGGTCCCGCGCCAACGCCACGACCTGAGTCGGCGTCACGCTGTGGCTGGTCCAGCCGAGGTGCCCGACCGACGAATCGTCGATGGCCGAGAAGCAAAATGGCGCCGGTCCCTGCACGGCAGCGTCGGCGAACACAACCGCGGAATAGCCGCCGATTTCAGCGGCATCCTCGACTGTTAGCTGATAGTTGGCGTCCACCGCGACGCCCGCCATGCCCAGGTTCTCGATAGCCGAGGCCAGCGCCGGACCAAGTCCGTCGTCGCCCCGGCCCGGATTGCCGTACCCATAGAGCAGGATCTTGTCGGCGCCGACGTTCATCCCCTGCTCTTTTCTTGATGGGAACCCTCAGAGGGCATAGGCATTAAGCGACGGCGGCGGGTGCAGATCACCCTCTCCCTTCGGGAGAGGGCCGGGGTGAGGGTAAAGATATCCTCGACCTCGGCGTCTGGGTTCAGAAGAGACTGCACCCTCACCCCCAAGTCCCTCTCCCGAAGGGAGAGGGACGACCATGTCCAACAGTCTCCCCTCAAATCGCGGGCCATCATTCTGTCCCCCTCTGCCGCTTAACGCCTATGTCCTCAGAGGGTTCCCAAGCCCTCCCGCGACGCTCCGCAGCCGGCGAAGCCGACTGGCTCCGTACGCGACTGTCGAGCACCTGTCCCTGGTGATCGACGACTGACACTTCCAGCGGCATTTGCCCGAGCGCGTGGGTCGCGCACGACAGACACGGATCGTAGGCGCGGATGGCAACCTCGACGTGATTGAGCAGGCCCTCGGTGATCTCCACACCCTGCAGATGGTCCTGCGCGACCTTGGCCACCGCCCGATTCATGGGCTCGTTGTTGTTGGTCGTGGAAACGATGAGATTGGCCGACACCACTTGGTCGTTCTTGTCCACCTTGTAGTGATGGAACAAGGTTCCGCGCGGCGCCTCGATGAGTCCGATGCCCACCTCGCGCCGCTCGCCCTTGGTGACCAGATCGGTGCCCTGCAGATCTTTGTCGTTGAGGAGGGCTTGGATCTTCTCGATCGAATGCACGAGCTCGATCATGCGTGCCCAGTGGTAGGCCATGGTGATGTTGCTCGGCTTGTCGGCCGTGACCTTGCGGAATTCCTTACGTTCTGCCTCGGCCAGCGGCGTGTCGATGAAGCTGGCGGTATTGAGTCGCGCGAGCGGCCCCACCCGGTACCAGCCCTTTTCCGGCCCAATCGAGCGGATGAAGGGGAACTTCATGTACGACCAGTCGCGCACCTCTTCGGCGATGAAGTCGACGTACCGTTGATAGTCAACCTGGTCGAAGATGGTTTCACCCTGGGCGTCGATGGCGCGAAGATTTCCATGGTACAGATCCATGGCACCGTCCGCGCGGACCAGCGACAGATGGTTCGAATCGAACGAGCCGAACGGCGCCAGCTTGGCCAGGTTCTGCACGGTGTAGTCCTTGGCGATCTTCACCGCGGCTTTGGACCAAGCGATCTGCTGATCCAATTCCTTGAGCAAGACGTCGCGCTCGGCGATGGACAGGTTCTTGTTCACGCCGCCGGGAATCGCGCCCGTGCCATGGATCTTCTTCCCGGCGGTCGCCAGGATGACTTCCTGGCCGTACTTGCGCATGAGCACGGCCTGCACGGCCAAGTCGGGGAACTTTCCCGCCACACCGATGACGTTGCGAATCGCCACGTCGGCGTCGAAGCCGAAGAGC
>PMLH01000057.1 GCA_003159055.1 Myxococcales bacterium | reverse complement strand
TCGATTCTCCGGTTCTGCGCCCGGTGTTCAGGCGAGTCGTTCGCCACCACGGAATCGAATTCCCCGTACCCCGCGGCGGCGAGGACCTGGGGGCGCATACCATTGGCAATGAGGAATTTCGTCACTTCGACCGCGCGCGCGGTCGACAGCTCCCAGTTCGAGGGAAAACGCGCGGTGTGAATCGGAACGTCGTCGGTGTCGCCTGCGACCAGAAAGTTGCGGTCTTGGATCGTCGCGAGAACCTTGGCCACCTGGGCCAGCGCGGTTTGGCCATCAGGTTTGATGTTCGTCTTTCCCGAATCAAACAAGACATCGTTCGGCAGAGCGATGAGCATCCGGCCATCGCGAATCACGACTTTGAGTTGGCCAGCGTCGATCATCGACTTGAGCCGAGCGACCAGATTGCGAAAAGTCGCCGCGCGCGCTTCGGCCGCAGCCTTCTGCTTTCGCAGTTCTTCGAGACGCGCTTTAGCATCCGCGAGGACTTGCGCCAGCTGCCCCTTCTCGCTCGTGAGCTTATCCACATTTTGTCCCAGCTTCTCGAGCCGGGAGCGAAGCTCGCCAGCCAGCGCTGTCGTATCGTCGACCTTCTTGCGTAGGTCACCCCGCTCGGCAGTGAGCGCGCTGATGCGCTTGTCAGCTTCGCCCACCTGTGACTGAAGACGGTCGATCTGGGCCTTGAGATCCTTCTCCCGGTCGGCCGCTGCGCGATCATGGTCGGCGCGAAGCTTGTCGAGCTCGGCGACCTTCTTGTCAAAGGTGCCGGTGGTCACGCAAGCGCTGGCCGTTGCGAGCAGCGCAACCGCGAAGACCAGAATGGTCGAGGACGTGGCGAGGAAGGGACGGAAACCGCCAGGAAGACTTTCTAGTTGCATGCCGAGGATGCGACAGCAAGCGACATGCCACCGTCGAGGTCATGACTCCGATTCAGGATCTCGCACCTCAGACCGAGGCAATTCGCCACGCGTGGCAAGTTGTCACGTGGCGACCGGCCCGATTCCGAGTTTTCCCTGGTCATTTCCCTGTGGCGAGGGTGGCATGCGCCTTGCTGACTGGGTTTTCATTCGTTCAGATTGACCAAGGAGAAGACCCATGAACCGCAAAGCCGTCACCCTTGCAGCCCTCTTGTTGGGGTTCGGATGCTCGCACGCGGCCCCGAAACCCGATTCGCCGGCGGTGGCAGCCGCACGACGGCCCTCACCTGCTCGTGTTGCGCCTGACCACTCGAATGACAACGTCTCGGCGCAGACACCGACCAGGGACGATTCCGATGGCAATGCCATCTATTTCGATTTCAATTCCGCCAACCTTCGCGAAGACGCACGGCCCACGCTCCAGCGGTTTGGCGAGCAGTTGGCCCGCGCCAAGAAGTCCATTCGCATCGAGGGCAACTGCGACGAGCGAGGCACCACCGAATACAACATCGCGCTTGGGGATAAGCGAGCCCGCGAAGCCAAGACTTATCTTGAGCGACTTGGCGTACCCGCCAAACGAATCAAGGTCGTGAGCTACGGTAGCGAACGGCCCAAGTGCCAGGGCCATGACGAAACCGCCTATGCCAAGAACCGCCGAGACGACTTGGTGGTGAGGTAGTCTTGGCCACGATGGATGGGCTAGGTGAAGTCTCCACCACCTCCGAGCTTCCCCATCCATCGCGGCCTCTTTTTCGGGCTCGTCTTTTCCCATACCGTGCGAAGGCCCGGGGTAGGATTGCAGCACCATGAAACTCGCGGCCAAGCTGACAGCCTTCATCCTGGCCGCCATGCTTCTAGTTTTCGCCGTGCGCGGCTATCAGGCCGCGCACCGGCAGATGCTGAACGCCGAGACCAGGGCGCGTGAGAACTCGCTGTTGCTCGGACGCGCCTTGCGACCGGCCCTGGTCGAGATTTGGAGCCAGGAGGGGCCCACGCTTGCCTTGGAGATGCTCTCCTATGCGGCAGATCGCGTGCGCCGAACCCAGCAACTCGATTTGCGTTTTGTCCGTACGTCCGATGGAAAAGGGCCTGGGGTACAACCGCTTGTGCGCCCCGATCGGCTGGCGGGTCTCGATGCAGAGGAGGAGCGGGTCTTCGTGGAGAAGGTGGCCGGGAATGAAACCCTGCTCACCTACTTGCCCGTTGTCGTTGGCAATCAGCAAGTGGGAGCCCTGGAGGTTTCTGGCCCACTCACCGAACGTGACAACGAGTTTCGCGCCGAGATCTTGCAGATCCTGGGCCGCACCGCGCTAGCGGCACTAGCCGCCTTCATCGCAGTGGGGGTTGCTGGCGTCTTCTTCGTGGGACGCCCCATGCGACTACTCGTGGCCAAAGCGCGACGGATCGGCGCCGGGGATCTTTCCCAACCTCTTGAGCTCAAACAAAGAGACGAGGTCGGTGAGCTTGCAACCGAAATCAACCAGATGTGCGAGCGGCTGGCGGCGGCCCAGGCTCGGGTGGAAGAGGAGACCAACCAGCGCATTGCGGCCTCCGAGCAACTTCGCCATGCCGACCGTCTAACGACGGTTGGCAAGCTGGCCTCTGGCGTGGCGCACGAGCTCGGCACACCCCTAAACGTGGTTTCCGGCCGCGCCAAGATGATCACGCGCGGCCAAGTGACGGGCACCGAGCTGGTCGAAAGTGCGCAAGCGATCGTCGACCAAGCCGAGCGCATGACCAACATCATCAAGCAACTGCTTGGGTTCGCCCGACGCCGCCAACCCCAGCGTCGGAAAGAGAGCCTGCGGGGCGTGGTGGATCGTACGCTCGCGCTGCTCCACCCGATGGCGCAAAAGTCGGCGGTTGTCTTCAAGCCCAACCACGGCGAACCGGAACCCTTCGCCGAGGTTGATGTCGGGCTCATCGAGCAAGCCCTGACCAACCTGGTCGTCAACGCCATTCAGGCCATGCCCAAAGGCGGTCTTCTCACCATTCACTCCTGCGAGGAGTTCGTTTCGCCGCCAGCGGGCATACCGACCACCGCCGGCGCCTATGCTTGCCTGCACGTGGAAGATACCGGCAGCGGGATGAACAGCGAACAGCTCCGCCACGCTTTCGAGCCCTTCTTCACGACCAAAGAGGTAGGCAGCGGCACTGGCCTCGGGCTTTCGGTTGCCCACGGCATCGTACGCGACCACGGCGGTTGGATTGCGGCGACCAGCGCGGTAGACAAAGGAAGCCGCTTCTCCATCTACGTACCCTCGATTCACAAACCGGAATCACCCATTGAACAAGTCCATTCTGATCGCGGATGACGACGCCGCCTTGTGCCGGCTGGTCGTCGATGGCCTCGGGC
>PMLH01000267.1:921-5463 GCA_003159055.1 Myxococcales bacterium | reverse complement strand
ACTGCAGCGACCAGGCGGCCATCTCGAGGGAGTGCTTCCTCTACAAGACCTACTGCGATTGCGCCACTTCGAATCCCTTGGTTTGCACGGCGGGCAAGTGCATCTTCAACAATCAGTGCGATCCCACCGTCACGGGCGAGAAGATGAAGGGGTGCCCGGCCAAGACCCGCAGTGGTGTTCCAGTGCCCGCGTGCAACAAGACCAACGCGTGCGCGGCTGCGGCTTCTGTTGGTTGCAAGACCGCAGACGACTGCACCGCGTCCGGCACGTCGGACACCGGCGAGACCTGCTCCCCCAACGAGTGTGTCTGCCTGGCCGACATCGGCCGCTGCTACCGCAAGTGCAACGCGGACCTCGACTGCAAGCCTGGCTACAACTGCGACACCACCAAGCAGGTGTGCAAGCCGGCCGGCGCTTGCACCACCGATGCGTACTGCGCGCAGACTCTGCAGAATGTCAGCGCGAAGTGCGTGGTCGGCGCTTGCAAGATCCCGTGCAAGATCGATCAGGACTGCAGCCCGTCGGGTCTGCTCTCCACGAAGTTCAACGGGATGGTGTGCGGCGCTGACAAGTACTGCGCCAGCCTTGGTTGCTCGTCGAACGCGGAGTGCTCGACTGAGGTCAAGGACGGGACCACCGTCCTCGGCTCGGTGAAGATGTTCTGCGCGGCTCATCCGGCCACCGCGGGCGCGGTCAACTACGCTTCGGCCATCACCGACTAACCGTCGCTGACCGCCGGACGACAGCCAAAGCCCGGATCTTTCCGGCCCCAGGGCCAAGGGATCCGGGCTTTGTGCTATCTACCGGCTCCCCCGCTGCGCTACCTTTGCGCCCACGCGGGCTCTAAAGACTGGAGAACCAGATGTCTGAAGCTGAATCGATCAAGGTCGCAATCGTCGGCGGTGGCCCCGCCGGCTGCACCGCTGCCATTTATGCTGGTCGCGCCAACCTCGCGCCGGTGATGTTCGAAGGTGGTGGCCTTATGGTTGAGCCGCTAACCACGCCTGGCGGCCAGCTGACCGTCACCACCGA
Source organism: Myxococcales bacterium (assembly GCA_003159055.1). The sequence continues at coordinate 4,431 of PMLH01000267.1, read as the reverse complement.
GGTGGAGAACTTCCCTGGTTTTCCCCACGGGATTGCGGGCCCCAAGCTGATGGAGCTGATGCGCTCGCAGGCCGAGCGGAGCGGCGCGCGCATCGCCACCACCGACGTCACGTCCGTCGATCTGTCCAGTCGCCCGTTCCGCATCGAGACCGGCGAAGGTTCGCTTTTTGCCGAAACCATCATCGCCGCCACGGGTGCCTCGGCGAAATGGCTGGGCATTCCTTCCGAAGAGAAGTTCCGCAACCACGGGCTTTCGGCCTGCGCGACCTGCGACGGCGCTTTCTTCAAGGGTATGGACTTGGTCGTGGTGGGAGGCGGGGACACGGCGATGGAAGAAGCGAACTACCTAACCAACATGGCCCGCAAGGTCAGCATCGTGCATCGGCGCGACGAATTCCGTGCCTCGCGCACCATGGTGGACCGCGTGCGCAGGAACCCGAAAATCGAGCTCGTCACCAACGCGGTCGTCGACGAGATTCTGGGTGACCTACCCAAGCCGGGCGTGACGGGCGTGCGCCTGCGCGACCCGCGCGACGGCAGCACCAGGGACTATCCTTGCCAGGGCATCTTCGTCGCCATCGGGCACATTCCAAACAGCGATCTGTTCAGGGGCAAGCTCGACATGAACGAGAGCGGCTACCTCGTGACCAAGCCCGGAAGCACTGCGACCGCCATCCTCGGCGTGTTCGCCTGCGGCGACGTGGCCGACCATGTCTATCGGCAAGCTGTGACCGCCGCCGGCACCGGCTGCATGGCCGCCATCGACGCCGAGCGTTTTCTGGCGCACTGCGCGATAACTCTCTCCTGTGGCCCTTATCGCCAAGGGGGAGCATAATCGCATGGCGATGAGCGAAAGCCCGCCCGCAGATCCCACGAGCGAACCGGAAATCTTCGTGGAGATGACCCCACCGGTCGAAAGCAACGAGAGCAAGACGGACCAGGTTGCCGCGTGCCTCTCCAGGGTCAGCTTGTTCACGGATCTGCCAGCCGTATACCTGCGCCGCATCGCCAGCCTTGGGGTCGAGGAAACCTATCCGCGCGGCGCTCCGGTGTTTGCCGAGGGTACGGCGGGTGACAAGCTGTACGTGATCCTGTCGGGCTCGATTCGGATCAGCCGACAGGTGCCGGGCATGGGTGAGGAAGCCCTGGCGATTCTAAAGACCGGCGACTATTTCGGAGAAATGGCGCTGATTGACGATTTTCCGCGCAGCGCCGACGCCATCGCGCACGAAAGCTGCCGGCTGCTGGTGCTGACCAAGGAACGCGTCGCCGATCTGCTGTTCGTCGACCGCGACCTGGCCTACGACCTCTTGTGGAGCTTCGTCCGCACCCTCTCGGCCCGCCTGCGCGAAACCAACGACAAGATGACGTTCTTGGCCGTAAGCAGCAAGTTCTGAACCGCTCGCGAGCCCAGGCCGATGGATTCCGACGCCAAGAAGATGTGGACGATTGCGGCCACGACAGGTGCGGTTGGTCTTGAAATCGCGGTGGCCATTGGCATAGGGTACCTCGGCGGACAGTACCTGGATCGCAAGCTCGGCACGACGCCGTGGTTGACTTGGTTGGGCTTCGCGGCGGGCGTCGGAGCTGCCGTCAAGGCGCTGATTCGCGTAGTCCGCAGCTACCAGAAAAGCCTCGACGACGAAAAACCACCCAACCCCAAATGAGCAGCAAGCCCTTCGGTACCATCGACCTCGTGAACCTCAGCCTGGCTGTTGTTGTGACGTTTCTCGGCGGGCTGCTCTGGGGGCGGTCCGGGCTGGTGGCCGGGGGCGTGGGTGCGTCGCTCGCTTGCGTCAACCTGTGGGTCTTGCGCTGGCTTGGCGCTCGGGCGGTGGCCCGGGCGGCGGCGGGCGACAAGGCGCAAGCCTCGTGGCTGATGGCCGCCCTGGGCATGAAGATGATGATTCTCTTCGGGCTGGTATGGGTGGCGATCCGCGTCTACAATCTGGCCCTCGTGCCATTCGCAATCGGAATATCGGTTTTGCCGATCTCACTGGTCTTTGCCGGGCTTTGGATTGGATCCACGGCCGGCGAAAGCGGGAGAGCCTAGAGCATGGGTCCGCACTCCACTTGGTTCAGCTTCTTCCCGGGGTATGAAACCCTGCGGGAAAACCTCGAAATCTACTTCGGTCGGGAATGGACGTGGCAGGTGTTCCAGGCCACCCATTTCGAGATCGACCACATCCTGGGCGGGCTTCTAGTCTTCCTGATCCTCAGCCTGTTTGCCCTCCGCTATGCGATAAGCATCCGCACCTCAAAGGACGGTGGCGCCGTCCCGCCCCCACGCTTCGGGCTACGCAACCTGCTCGAGACTTTTGGCGACATGGTGTTTGGCCTCATGGAAGGGCCGATGGGCGCGAAAAACGCGCGCAAGTACCTGCCGCTCATCGGGTCGCTGTTCCTTTTCATCTTGTTTTCCAACCTCCTGTCGTTGATTCCCGGCTTTTTGCCGCCGACCTCGTCGCTCAAGACCAACGTGGCCCTGGCGGTGCTGGTGTTCGCGCTGACCCACGTGTTTGGCGTGATTGAGCACGGCCCCAAGTATTTCAAGCACTTCATGGGCCCCTTGTGGTGGCTGGCGCCCCTGATGATACCCATCGAAATCGTCAGCCACATTGCGCGGCCGGTTTCGCTGTCGATGCGTCTTTTGGGCAACATCACCGCGGATCACAAGGTCGGCGCGGTGTTCTTTGCGCTGATCCCGATCCTGGTCCCCGTGCCGTTTCTGGTGATGGGGGTCTTCGTGTCGGTCGTGCAGGCCGTCGTGTTTTCGCTGCTCTCGACCATTTACATATCAACCGCTATTGCTCACGAGGAGCACTAGCTTTATGTTCCACCTGCCCACCCACCGTCCCGTATAGGAGGATCCCGAGATGCGCCGAGTTGCCAAGTTGTTCGTTCCATTGGCCGCGTTTGTGCTGACCGCCCTTTCCAGCGCCGCTGCCTTCGCGCAAGGGGCTGCCCCAGTCGCCGCCGACAATTCCAAGGGCCTGATCGGCATCGGCGCTGCGTTGGCCATCGGCCTTGCGGCTCTTGGCGGTGGTCTCGGCCAGGGTCGCGCTGCCGCCTCGGCTCTCGACGGCATCGCCCGCAATCCGCAGGCTTCCGGCAAGATCTTCGTCCCGATGATCGTTGCCCTGGCGCTCATCGAGTCGCTGGTCATCTACGGCTTGCTCATCGCCTTCAACCTGGCCGGCAAGCTCTAGCTGATCGAGAGTAGTACGCAGAGCGCCTAGTAGCGGGCTCTGCGCTGCCAAATGGGAATTTCATGCGGAATCGTCGGCTTGCCCAACGTGNNTATCCGTTCTGCACCATCGAGCCCAACGTGGGCGTGGTGCAGGTGCCGGATCCACGCCTCGACGCCCTGGTCGAGCTGTACCATCCGAAATCGACCGTGCCCGCGACCGTCAACTTCGTCGACATCGCCGGGTTGGTGCGCGGGGCATCGAAGGGCGAGGGGTTGGGCAACCAGTTCCTGGCCAACATCCGCGAGGCCGACGCCATCGC
>PMLH01000267.1:0-910 GCA_003159055.1 Myxococcales bacterium | reverse complement strand
CCGCCATGAAAGGCGGCGCTTCCAAGGAAGAGAAGGCGCGCCTTGAGGCCTGTCTGAAGGCGCAGAAGGGCCTGGCCGAAGGCGTGCCCGTGCGTGCGCAAGGCCTGTCCAGCGAGGAGAACGAGCTTCTGCGCGAGCTGTTCCTGCTCACGCACAAGAAAGTCTTCTACGTCGCCAACGTGGCAGAAAAGCAGCTTGCCACGGCGGACACCGATCCCGCCGTGTCGGCGTTGCGTGCCCACTCCGACAAGGAAGGCGCCAAGCTGGTCGTGATTTGCGCCGCTGCCGAGGCGGAGATCGCCGGCCTCGATGCGGCCGATCGCCCGGCCTTTCTCGAAAGCCTCGGCCTCAAAGAGCCGGGATTGCACTCCGTCGCCCGGACCGCCTACGTCATTCTGGATCTAATCACGTTCCTGACCGCTGGCGAAGACGAGTTAAGCGCGTGGACCGTTCGGCGTGGCGCCAAAGCCCCGCAAGCAGCCGGCGCGATTCACACCGATTTCGAGCGCGGCTTCATCAAAGCCGAGGTCATCGGCTACGACGACTTGATCGCGCTCAGGAGCGAAGGCAAGTGTCGCGAAGCTGGAAAGCTGGCGATCGAAGGTCGCGACTACGTGGTGCGCGACGGTGACGTGATGCACTTTCGCTTTAACGTCTAGAAACCATTGGATCTCGTCCTCTGGCATTTGCTATCCCTCATCCTCGCCCTCAACCTGTCAGATCAGCGTGAAGCCGGAAGCCAGACGCGTCAGGGTTCGCGCGTCGGCCGAGTCTCGGCGCTTGGTGCCGCGATTTCTTCAAGCGCGTCACCGCTCGGGTCAGGGTTGGGACCAGTCTTGCGAGCAACCGGCGCGGACTCGTGGGGTATGCGACCGGTGTTGGGTACCGCGTCACCACTTTCCGCAGGCGC
>PMLH01000472.1 GCA_003159055.1 Myxococcales bacterium | reverse complement strand
CCCGCAGCCTACCCCGGACCGGCTCGCTCGCTGGGATGGGGTGCCAGTGTTTTCTGCTGGGATGGTGCGAAGGCCCGAAGGCGGTTCCCGCGCCTTCCTCTGCGAGACCTCTGGCACCAAACTTCGGGCACCAAACTTCGTGGCGGTTGACGTCATCGGACGGCGCGAAGCATGGGTCGAAGTTGTGCCTGAAGCCGACACTGGGCAGGGCATACTTACGGTGGTGGCGCTTCTTGCAGGCCACTGCGGCATCTGAAAGCAAACCATGAAAAGGCTTAGTGCGATGGGGCTCTGCACGGCCCTGCTTGTTGTGCTCGTTTCTGCCTGCAGCTCTGGCAAGAGTAGCTCGACTGACTCAGGTGGCCCTGGCACGGGGGGCGCAACCGGCGCGGGTGGCAAGGCCCTGGATGGTGGAGCGACCAGCACCGGGGGCTCGATGGTCGATGCCCCCATGCTTTCGACCGGCGGTGTGATCGGGAGAGACGATGCGGGCGCGCCGTCAGTCGGCGGTGCGAGTGGGAAGACCGATGCCGCCGCGCCGTCAACCGGCGGTGCGAGTGGAAAGGTCGATGCGGGCGCACCATCGACCGGCGGGGCCACCGGGAAGGGCGGGACCACAGGATCCGGGGGCGTCATGGCAAGTGGCGGTACGAGCGCGAAGGGCGGCGCAAGCGGGGGAACGTCAGCCAACGGCGGGCGTGCATCGGGCGGCTCCGCCGGGACCGGCGGAGTCAAGGGCACGGGCGGTACACGCGCGACTGGCGGCGCGGCGGGCGTTGACGCCCCCGCTGCCGGCGGTGCACCAGCAACTGGCGGCGTCAGCGGGTCGGGCGGCTCCGCCGTCGACGCTCCCATGGCCACCGGCGGCAGCATCGGAACCCCCAACGTGACGCTCGATCTGGCGACCCAGTACCAGACTATCGAAGGGTTCGGCTTCTTCGGTGCGCAGGACAACTGGTGGGGCAACGCCAGCGACCTGTGGTCCGACGACTGGGGCAACTTCGTGATCAAGGACCTTGGGCTTTCCATGTGGCGTAGCGAGTACTACTCGGAAGAACCGAAGCAGGACGCCAACTGGGCCAAGCAGAAGCCGGTCGTGCAGGGGTTCAAGAAGGTGGCAGACGCCAACCGGGTGCCGCTGAAGTTCCTGCTGAGCGTGTGGTCGCCGCCTTCGAGCATGAAATGCACGACCGCCAGCGTGCAGGCGGGGCAGAGCCCATGCACGCCCAATCCGGACGGGCTGAAGAACGGTGGCAGTTTGGATCCGTCGAAGTACGCCGCCTTTGCCGACTGGCTTGGCCAGGGAATCAAGAACTACGCCGACGTGGGCGTCGACCTTTACGGCATCAGCCCGCAAAACGAACCCAAGTTTGTGGAGACTTACAATTCCTGCGAATACGACGTCGACCCGACCAAGCTCAATTCGTACGCGAAGATGATCGAAGCGGTCGCACCGCTGGTCAAGCAGGCGTACCCCAACGTCAAGATTTTCGGCACCGAGAACATGCTGGCGCTCGAAGGTCAGCAATGGTTCTACAGTGCGTTGATGGACAGTGCGGGATGGCCGAATTTGGACGTGCTGGCGTATCATGGCTACCAAGACGGCGTGGCACCGACGGCGGGCTCGCATCTGGCAACGTATTGGGTCTATGTGCGCGACAATTGGGCTATTCCACACAATAAGAGTAGCTGGATGACCGAGACGTCCGGCTATACCGATGTCTGGACCGACACCAATGGGCCGAAGGCCCTGGGTTTCGCGATTTACGCCGCGCTCAACTACGGGCGCGCTTCCGCGTGGGTGTGGTGGCAAGGCAGTGAGCTGGGCGGGCCGCCCAATCAATACGCCCTGATGGGTGGCATGCAGAACCTGGGCAAGCGCTACTTCATTTCGAAGAGCTTCTACCGCTACATCCGACCCGGCGCGAAGATGGTCAAGGTCAGCACTACCGATGCGGATCTGTTCGTGGTGGCCTTCGTTCACCCGACCATGAATGCAACCACCCTCGTGGTCATCAACAACGCCAGCCAGGACAAAGCGCTGGTACTGGGCGGCGACGGCATTCCGTCGACCTACGACGCCTATCGCACCTCCGCCAGCGAGAGCTGCGTCTCGGTCGGCAGCGTTTCAAACGGCAGCATCACCCTGAAGGCGGACAGCATCACGACCTTGGTCAACGGCAACGTGGTTGAGTAGTCTCACGCCCGAATCGTGATTGTCGGGCAGGGCGCGGCTACTGGCAACGGCCAGGACACGGACAAGTGAAGCACTCGACCTTTTGGCAGTTGCCAGTGCCGCACTGACTACCGACGTGACATCCACCGACGCAGGTCTTGGGGCCAGAGCAGGTGGCGCCAGGCTCGCAGACGCTGCCATAGGGACAATCGCTGTCCGCAGAACAGGTGACAGGACCATCGATTGCCGAGAGACGCGCATCGAGCACGCCTCCGTCCGCAGGGCGCCCGCCGTCCGGACCGGGCTCTGGACCGGGCATGCAGGGACCGTCCACGCCGGCGGCCCAGTGGCCATAGATGCACATCACGGCCAAGGAGCCGAGCGACGGGACACCATGGACGCACACGTCTTTGTCGACCGCAGGATCGCACGCACAACCCACGGCGCCGGTCTGGTAGACCGACGACAAATCGGACGTCGGGCTGTAGCAGGCTGCCGATCTATCAGCTGCGGGCGAATCAGTCGCCGGTGAATCAGCGGCCGGTGAGTCGGCCGTCGGTGAATCGGCTGCCGGTGAATCAGCTGCGGGCGAATCAGCTACGGGCGAATCAGCTACGGGCGAATCAGCTACCGATGAATCACCGGGGCGACCGGCGTCGGGACCCGGCATGCAAGGGCCGTCCATGACGGCTTGCCAGTGGCCACTTCCGCAAACCAAGGCCACGGGGCGAGCCGAGGCGCCATTATCGGCACACACCGCCTTGTCGACCGCAGGATCGCACGCACAACCCACGGCGCCGCTTCCGTAGGCCGACGAGAGATTGGATGTCGGACTGTAACAGCTATTCGAATCATTCCCGCAGGACAAGAGAAGGCATGCAAGCGAAACGAGGAGAATATTTCTGATCATCTTGATGCTCCTGCACCAGACAATACCACGGCCTGCAACAGCGGCCGACTCTGCACGCGTCTCGCGGGTGAGCACGCGCACGGCTCTTCCGGTGCACTGCCGGGCTTTCCACAGGGTGTGTCAGCGGTCGAGCGGGACACGCTAGAGCGCCGAACGGTTTGGAACCTGAGAGAATCTAATGATCTGCGAAGAGCACTCAGTTCTAGAGTGGCCGCAAAGCGGCCAATTCACCTCGCCCGCAAAGCGGGAGAGGTCGTCCGGCGCAGCCGGACGGGTGAGGGGACACCCTTGTCCGTGGACAGCGCCCCGTCGCGCTTCGCGCGCCGGCCNNTGCGCGAGATTGCCGGTCTTTCAACCCGTTCGGTGCTCTAGCAGCCCGTGGTGAAAGTCGGACCGAGCCGTTCGGGGCGGATTCGGGCCGGATACAGGGAGCAGCGAAGCGCCGAACACTAGAGGTATTCAAGCGAGCGGCGACGCAGCAGCCGGTCCCGAAGACATCCAAACGGCGACGTGGAGACTCTTGCCACGGGCTGCTAGGGTGACGGCCGATTCATGGCCAATCCCAAGCGTATCGAGCGACAACTTGCGCTCGTCGAATCCGCATCGCTGGATGTGCTCATCGAGCGCTTTCCGGAGGAATGGGAGGCCGTCGGCCCCGCGCTTGTGGAAGCCACCGCCACCAAGCGGCCGGACGCCATCGCGGCGTTCGTGCGAGCCGCGCAAGAGGCAGCCCAGCCCTATCGCCAGCGCGTGGAGAAGAGCCGCAAGAACCCGCAAGTGCTCGCCACCGCGCTTCCATATCTCGTGCGCAGCCGACTGGCCTACCTCGCCGCCCAGCGCGCCGTGCAGGCCGCAGCGCTGGGTGCCCGCGGGCGCCATCGCTTCTCGTTGTGGAATGGTTTTCTGGTCCAGCGCCTGTTCTTCTCACACGCCCTGGTTCGTAAGCCGGTTTCCATGCGTGCGTTTCGCTGGCTGTGGCCGCTGGTCACGCAGAAGCGCTTGCTCATGCCGCTGGTCAATCCCAAGGGCATCTACGCCTTCTATTCGCGCGAGCTGATTTCCGCGCTGGTGGCCCTGATCGGCGACCGCCCGGCCCTGGAGATCGCCGCTGGCGACGGCTGCCTGTCGCGCTTTCTGCGTGCCGCCGGCACGACGATCACCGCGACCGACGACCACAGCTGGGGCCACGCCATCGACTATCCCGACGATGTGGAGAAGCTCGACGCCGAAGCCGCCCTGGCCCGCCACCGCCCGCCCGTCGTGCTTTGTTCCTATCCGCCGCCCAAGAACACCTTCGAGGTAGCCGTGTTCGCCAGCGCGTCGGTCGAGATGTACCTCGTGCTCACCACCCGCCACCGCTTCGCTGCCGGCAACTGGGAGGCCTACCAGGCGCAAACCACCTTCGACATGACCACCGACCCGAGGCTGTCGCGCCTGATCTTGCCGCCCGAGATCGACCCGGCCCTGCTGGTGTTTCGACGGAAGAGGTAGCTACTGCACGGGCGCGCAGGTCGAGACGCCGGCCCCGACGATGTACCCGTGGTTGCCATGGACGGTGACAGGATCGGCCACGCTGGGCTTGTTGCGGTCGACTCTGTAAACGGACGTGTCGAGGAAGATCCAGAAGTAGCCGCCCCAGAACTTCATAGCCCAGGAATAGCCATCGGGAAGCGTTTGGTATGAGTATTGGTAGATGTCTAGCGTCTTTCCCGAGTTGGTATCGATGCGAATCAGCGCCGAGAGGCCTGAGCTGCTCGAACCCGCCGGAACGAATCCCCACAGCTGGCCGTCACCCGTGCCGGTCATCTCGGGCAGCCCGGCGTAGACAGCTCCTATCGGCGTCACGACAAGCTGGGGAAAGGAGACCGTGGCGAGGGTCGATTGCGTGCCAGACATCGAGTCCCCCCCCGCGATGTAGAGGGTGTCTTGGCCGGTGGTCGGGTCGAAGACGAAGCCCATGCCGAACTCCTTGAGGCCGTATTGGGTCTGAAAGCCGCTCGCCTCGCAAGCTCCGGTGGTGGTATTCACCTTGAACATATTACCGCCGTGGTAGGCGACCCACGCCACGGCGTTCTGGTCCACCGCCATCGAATTCGGACTTTCCGAGGTCGGGCACCGAAGCCGGGCGATGTCCGTGAATGTCAGAGTGTCCGGGTCGAACCGCGACAGCAGGCTGTTGTCATCCACCGTGTAGATCCAGCGGCTGGCCTCGACACACACGGTGTCCACATTCGCGGACAGCGGAACCTTCGCGGTGGGGGTGCGCTTGTTTCCGGTCTCGAACACCAGCGTGCCGGTCTTGAGGTGCGGCGGCGAGCTGTCCGCGGCCGTGAAGGTGAGGTCAATCGAGGCGATCGCTCCGGGCGCGACGGCAATGCTCGCTTGCGAGGTGAGGCGGAAATTGGGCTCACTGTCCGGCGTGATGGCAATGTCCGAGACGTAGCAGGTGTCGCTGCCGTCGTTCGCCAGCGACACGTGGCCGTTCGCCTTGGTGTTCAGCATGACGTTGCCGAAATCAACGCTGCTGGGCAGCCAGCTCAAATCGCAGCCGATGTCGATGTCCGCCGACAGAGGGACGTTGCCCTTCGCCTTGGCCGGATCGTTGCTGCCGAAGACCAGGGTCCCGGTGCGGTGATGGGGCGTTGCCGGATCCACGGCGTGGAAGCTGACCTCGAGCGATTGCTGCTCTCCGGGCTCCAGCGCGAATGCATTCGGCGAATCCAGGTGGAACTGCGAATCGCTCCCCGGGCCGATCGCGATGTCTTGTATCTCGCATGGTCCGGTGCCCCGGTTCACAAGTTGGACGGTTCTGGTCGCCGTATTGTCCAGTGCGACGTGGCCAAAGTCGAGGGCGGTTGGCGAGACATCGAGCTTGCAGTCCGATTGGATCTTTGCCGTCAACGGCAGGGCAACGTAGCCCCTGGTCTCGGAGCTCGCGTTGAAAGTCAGCTCGCCCGTGCGAGTGAGAGGAATCGAGGCTTTGGCCGGCTGAAACGAAACGTTTACGAGGGCCGATGCGCCCGGTTGCACGGTCACCTCGCTTGGACCGGACAGGCCAAACCAAGCATCGGTCGCCGGGCCGAGGGCGATGCTCGAGAGAATACATTCGGCGCCGCCAATATCGATGATGCGGACTTGCTTTGTGGCAGCTTCTCCGGGAAGAACGCTGCCGAAATCAAGGGCCGTAGGAACGACCTTGATCTCGCAAGTAGGCGGCAACATCGGCGTACGTGCGCCTCCGCACGCGACGAAAATGAAAGTCGCGGCGATCCCACAGCAGGTGCTCACGCTCTTCGAGACGAACGCCATAGCACCCATCCTAGCTCAGCCATCACCGCGAATCCAAAGACGCTCGGCGCGGGGATACCCATAGACGCGCAGCGGCGCGTCCGTCGCGCCTTGGTGAGCGCCATTTTGTCGGCGGGCGGTTTCGTGTTAACAACGGCTTCTTTCCTGGACCAGGCCAATTGGAGGGAACATGAAGAAGTTGCTAGCTCTCGGCATCGGTGTTTTGGGTTTGATGACCGTCGCAGGGGTCGCTCAGGCAGACCAACCGGCGAAACAAGAGGGACGCGTCTGGATCGACCAGAACTTCGTGCTGGCCTTTTCGCCTGAATGGAGCCTGACCACCATGCCGGGCGGGCGGGTCGAGTTCGCACGCAGCCGCGAGAGCAAGGCTGGATTTCAGTTCATCGAGCTCTTCTTCGGTCCGAACTACACCCACCGCTGGGGCAACTTCACCCTCAAGGCTTCGCTCTGGTACTACTACATGGGGTACCCGGGCCGCGGCCGCTTGACGGAACAGGCCCCCTACAACGAAACCATGGCTTGCTCGACGGCGGCGATTGGTATCAACGATACCTGCAACACATCGACCTACAACTTCTCGCACAACCTCGAAGTGATTCCCTCAGGGGAATACCGCTTCGGCCGTTGGTCGATCTACGACCGGATGATCTTCCACAATACATTCTATGCTGATGTGTATTCGACTCCAACGGCGACGCTGAGTGTGGACGATCAGCGCTGGGGCTGGGGCACGGTGCTGCGCGAGCTTCTGCAGCTTCGCTACGCCCTGACCGATCGGACGGGCGTCTTCGTTTCGGACGAAGTCTTCTTGGGAATCAAGGAAGACGGCGACACCAGCGGCATGAAGAATCCCAAGACCGGCGCCCCCATCGGCTACAAGCCGACCGGCTACTGGAAGGACGGCTTCCGCTACAACCGCACCTACGTCGGCTTCGACTACAAGGTCTCGCCGAACTTCACCATCGCCCCGATGTACATGGTCGAGGTCGGCGTCAGCCCGATCGACTCCACCGACGTGACCGACATCGCGCACACCTTGTTCGTGGTCGCGACGGTTTCGGCCGCCACCTTCGGCAACAAGTAGCCGCCGCTCCCGCTTCGATGCGGCCAATGCCGCGCTTCTTACGCCCGACGGCAGGTTGGCTCGTGCGGCTTCGCACGCGCTGCATACCGCGGGAGTGCGTTTTGTTTGAGTGCCTGCGGTCGTCGACCTTTTCCTCTGGCAAGCGGAAGATTTGCATCCAGACTGTCGATGGTGTGGTCGGTAGTCGAGGCCAAACCGGACTGTCTAGCAAGAGGATGGATGAGCGCCGCTTGCTTGCTGGTGGTGGGCTGCGCGGCGCAATCGAGGGCGCCCCTCGACGCCGCAGTGGTTGACACCGAAGTTGCGATTGACGCTTCCGACGAAGCCGCACCGCTGTTCGAGCCCGCCTCGCCGTTCAGCTATGTCGCAAAGGTCAAGAACCTGCTGGTTGGATTGCCGGCCAGCGACGGGGAAGTCGCGCAAGTCGCGGCGGATCCGACGCAACTGAAGGCGCTGATCGCGATCTGGATGCAACTTCCGCAATACCGCGCGAAGATGAAGCGCTTCTTCGAGCTGGCGTTCCAACAGACACAGATCTCGACCGCGGATTTCGCCGACCAGGTGTATCCGGGGCAACTCGCCTTGAACGCCACCACCGCGCCGCTGCTGCTGCAGGACATCGAGGAGAGCTTCGCACGCACCATGTTGCAGCTCATCGACGACGGCAAGCCGCTCACCGAAAGCGTCATCACGGGCCGACTGATGATGACCACTGCGCTCAAGGAGCTTTACGCGTTCCTCGACGTTTGGCAGGTCGACAATGCCGGCAAGGTCACCGATCGTTTCAAGCAAGCAAATCCCAAACTGTCGCTCACGGTGGAAACCAGTCAGGGCGCCCTTCCCATTGCGGACACGCTGGACCCCACCAGCTCCAATTACATGCATTGGTACAACCCGGACGTTGCGACCGAGGATTCGCAGATTGCCGATTGCACGCAGGATCCGATTGTGTATCCGGCCAATGCACTGACGCTTCACTACTTGTTCTATGGCTCACTCGACAACCGCAAGAGCGCAAGTGGCATTGCCTGTCCGCCCTTGGGTGGTTCGGCCTCGGCGCCGCAGCTTGCCTCCAGCGACTTTTCCGACTGGACCATGGTGAGCTTGCGGCTTCCTGCTGCTGGCGAGGCCACAACCCGCTTCTACGATCTGCCCACCTTGCGCGCTGCGAGCGAGTTGGTGCTGTCGGTGCCGCGGGTTGGCTTCTTTTCGACGCCCGCCTTTTTCGCGAATTGGCAGACCAACATCAGCAATCAGATGCGTGTGACGCTGAACCAAACCCTGATTGTGGCGCTGGGGGCTTCGATCGACGGCACCGATACGACGGTCACGCCAGGCACCCCGCCGCCTGGCCTCGATGCTTTGCACGCGTCGTCGGGGGACTGCCTCTACTGCCACCAGTCGCTCGATCCTTTGCGTTCGATCTTTGCTTCGACGTACTCGTGGAACTACCACAACCAGCTCGACACCAGCTTCGCCGCACAGAAGGGTCTGTTCGCGTTTCACGGGGTGATAGCCCCCGTCACGACAGTGGCCGACTTCGGCGCGGTACTGGCAGGGCACCCGCTGTTTGCCCAGGCCTGGGTGCAGAAACTCTGTGCCTATGCGAATTCAGTCGCGTGTGCGGCCGACGATCCGGAATTCCAGCGCATCGTCGGACTGTTTCAGTCCTCGGGCTATTCCTGGAACAACCTGGTCGCCGAGTTGCTCGCCTCGCCGCTCACCACGCACGCGGCCGAGACCAGGACAGCAGACGTCAATGGCGAGGTGATCGCGGTATCACGGCGTGACCACCTGTGCGCGGCGCTCGATGCGCGGCTCGGTTTTGCGGACGTGTGCGGTCGGGATGCCGCCACCAAGAAGCAACAGCAAGCCAGCATCATTCAGCTGGTCTCCGGCTTGCCCTCCGACGGATACGGCCGTGGCGCCACCATGCCGGTGTTGCCCAACAGTCCGACCCTGTTCTACCGGGCAGCGACGGAAAATCTTTGCGAGGCCATTGCCGCCGATGTGATCGATGTGCCCACGGCAAAGCGCGTGGCGGGCGTGGCTGCGTGGTCGAGCGCCCAGCCAGATGCAGCGATCGCGGATTTCGTGAGCACGGTCATGGCCCTCGTGGCTTCCGATCCGCGCTCGGCACCGGCTGCTGCCCTGCTCAAGGGGCACTTCACGGCCGCCACCGCGCAAGGGGCAAGCGCGTCGGATGCGCTGAAGTCGACCTTCGTGGCCGCGTGTCTCGCGCCGTCGTCGACGTCGATTGGATTATGAGGTGGCAAGGATGATCACCCGACGTCAAAGCCTTCTGTCGATGCTCTTCGGGGGCGGCATGGTGGGACTGCGCGCCTTGGCCACCGGACTGCCGGCTTCGCTTCTTCTGTCGCCGCGAAAGGCCCTCGCTTCGCCAGCGTGTAGCGACCCGAGCAAGGCTCAGTACATCATCTTCAATACCTCGGGCGCTGGCGATCCCATCAATGCGAATGTCCCGGGAACCTACGACGATGCGAAGATCGTTCACAGCTCCGACCCGGCCTTGGCACCGACCGCGCTGACCTTGAATGGGCAAAAGAGCGTGGCAGCCGCGCCGTGGGCGAGCCTGCCGCAGAACGTGCTCGACCGAACCTGCTTCTGGCACATGATGACCAATACGCCTGTGCATCCCAAAGAACCGGATGTGCTCAAGCTGATGGGCGCGACCGACGCGGGAGAGATGCTTCCGTCGCTGCTCGCCAAGCACCTTGCGCCTTGCCTCGGCACGATACAAACCCAGCCGATCAGCATCGGAGCCACGTCGCCGTCGGAGGCGCTGACCTACGCGGGCTCGTCCTTGCCCATCGTGCCGGCCCTGGCACTCAAGGCAACCCTGACCAATCCGACCGGGGCCCTGACCAAGCTGCAGCCCTTGCGCGACCAGACGCTGGCGCAGCTTTACGATTTGTACAAAAATGGCGCGACCTCGGCGCAACGGGCGTACATCGATTCGCTCGTCGTCTCCGAGCAGCAGGTGCGCAACATCAGCCAAGATCTTTTGTCAGCGCTGTCGTCCATCAAGGACAACAGCGCGGCCTCGCAGATGCTCGCGGCGATCACCCTGATTCGGATGAACGTCACGCCGGTGGTCGCGGTTCACATTCCTTTTGGTGGCGACAACCACCGCGACATCGGCCTCGCGACCGAAACCGCCCAGACCACGTCAGGCGTCGCCACCCTTGCGTCGCTGATGCAACAGCTTGCCTCGGCGGGGCTCTCCGATCAGGTGAGCCTGCTGTCTCTGAACGTGTTCGGGCGCACCATCGGCCCCGGCACCACCGACGGGCGCCAGCACAACCCCAATCACCAGGTGTCGATCACGATCGGCAAGCCCTTCCGCGGCGGTGTGCTTGGCGCCGTGGTGCCCGTGCAGAACGATTACGGCGCCACCCCGATGGACTCAAAGACCGGGCAAGGCGGGCAGGCAGGAGATGTCGCCGCGTTCGACACGCTGGCCTCCTTCGGACGCACTGTGCTGGCTGCCGTCGGCGTGGATTCCGCGTCAATCGCCGCCGAGATTAGCCGGGGACAGGTGATCACCGCTGCGCTCGCCTGAGCCGGCGGCTTCGCGTCTATCCGAAGCTTCGGGCGAAGAGCGCGTCGATGGCGGCGCGGCCGTTCGGTTCGAGGAAGCGCGTTCCGGTACCGCAGAAGAGCGGTTGGCGGATGCATGGGTCACCGGTCGACTCCCAGGCGTCGCCGTTCCAGCGGAACCAGGCCGAGCGCGGCTGATCGAATACGTAGACCGGCTTGTTGAACAAGTGCGCGTACTCGGCGGCGATCCCGGTGCCGCCGGTGACGGTGTCGTCGGGGTTGATCTTGCCGACCACGAAGATTTCCTGCCCGTTCTGCACTTGGTGCCAGATGGTCTGCAGGACCTTCCGGAAAAGTGGCGTGTCCGGGTACTTCCGGTGCATCAGCTTGCTGATGTAGGCCAGGCCCACGTCGCCGTGGCGCATTTCCGCCCGGGTCAGCTCGCGCAGCCCGCGCTGGCGCGCGACGGGGTGCCCCTCGAAGGTGAAGTTGACCTCGTCGATGCCGTAGCGCTCGGCCGCGGCGCCAAACGCCGCCTCCGCGCCGTTCGCGGCGCCACTGAAGCAGATGCAATCCTCGCGTTTCACTTCTAGAACCTCTGTTATTGGTGCGGATAGGGTGGCCGGAGAAGATGACCGACGGGGCCTCCCTCGTCAAGGAACGATTGTGTGCGTCAGGATCCTGGCGCGGATCTTTGGAGTCAGATCGGAATCAGAATCGATAGTTCGCACCGAGGGTCGCGTAGAAGGGCAGGTCGAGCGCTTGCAGGGTTTCGGTCTTGTTGACGCCAGCACGCACCACAATTTCCTCGCGAGCGATTCGAACGCCCGCTTTCACACCGGCGTGCAGGGTGCCGCCCGTGCCGCCATACCAACCGTCTTTCGCCCCGCTGTAGTAGTACGTGCGGTACCAGTCGCTGTTCTTGATGTACGTCAGCCAGGCCCGGTCGTACCCGGCTTCTCCGAGAGCGAACCAACGCCGACCGCAATGACCCGCCAGCAGGACCACGTCGGTGCGGAGGGCAGTCCCGCGGTAGATGCTGTTCTCGGTGTTGGCCACCTCGAACGCGAGCTGGGCCGAAAGATCGAACCACCCCGCGTGCAGCAAGTCGGCCTGCGAGCCGACCTTGACAGCGTAGTCCTGCAGGTCGGGCTTCGCGGCCACCAAGGTCACTTGGGCGAACGGCATCAAGGTTCCGAGAGCCCCGACTCGCAGCCCGGCGGCGTAGCCCAGCGAGGTGACGATGCCCGATCCCGGTCTCGGCAGTCACCGCCTGCTCGCCCGACGCGAGACGAGAGAAGGCTTGCGCGTGGGCCACGCGCGTTCCCGTTATGGCCAGGACCGCCACCAACAGAGCACCCCGGGCTCGCCCACCCACCGCCGCGGCCATCACTTGACCCTCTGCAGGTAGGTGTGAATCGCGGCCAACGTGGCAGCGGGCTGGACCCATTGCATGTCGTGCCCCGAGTCTGGAATCGTCACCAGATCCGCGACTCGAAAGAACTTCCTTTGTCGCTCTTGAAAGGTGACGCCGATGACTTCGTTCCAGGCGCTGGCGATGAACAAGACCGGTTTGGAAAAGGCCGACAGGTGATCCGTGAAGTCGTAGGCCCCTTTGCCGTCCTTCAGCCCGGATTTCGTCAGGCATCGACTGGCCACGGCGCCCAGTCGCCAAACCGGCGCAGGATCCTGCTGGGACTGATGGAACTTCGGCTGCGAGTCGCGCATGCCCAGCAGCCTGTGATAGTCGGCGCGCGCGTGGTCGTCGTCCAGGTCGTAGAGGTCGCCGATGATGGCGTCGTACATCTGACCGTTGAGCGGGCCATGCTCCATCAAGACGGCACCCGCGACCTTGTCGGGATGCTGGTTGATGTAGAGCGTGGCGTACATCCCGCCCCGCCTACGGAAACACGGCAGCCCAGGCCAAGTGTCACCGTGTTCTGTTACCGACTACCGTGTGCGTTCGCGTTGGGTCTTGCGTCGCCGGAAGATCACTCGCAGACGTCGATGAGATCCTGACAGGTCATGCAGCCGCTGGCTCCGCCTGTCTTGCACGTGAGCCCGGCGGGACAGCTGCTTTTCGGGCCGCAGACCGTGCCGCAGAAGTAACCGGACTCGCTTCCCAGGTTGAGCCACAGGCAGTCCTGGCCATCTCGACAAACCGTGCTGTCACCTTCCGCCCCCTCGCCGGCACACGGCGTGCGGAGGCTGTCCTTGCACGCGGTCCCCCCTGCGCCCAGCAGCAACAGAAAGGGCAGCAGCGGCAGCCGGGGTGGGGTCACGGTCGTATCCCCCCCACCAGGTCCGTGCTGTCGCTTTCGTCGACGCCGCCCACGGTGGCGCTGACGGCGAGGCTCGCAGTCAGAACGGTGGCGGTCTCGGTCCGCGGAACATCCAGGCGCAGCGACAGAATCTGATCGCAGGCGCCATTCGGGTTGACGCTGCCGTTCGAGACTTGGTCCAAGACCACCACGAAGTCATTCGCGTTCGGGCCCGTGATGGTGACGTGCACATTGGAGGCAGCCGTCGGCGCATGG
Organism: Myxococcales bacterium; assembly: GCA_003159055.1. The sequence continues at coordinate 4,368 of PMLH01000472.1, read as the reverse complement.
TTGCAAACCGTCACGGTCGTCGTCGCACTCGCTGTGCCTGGCGCAGCCGTCTCGAAAACCACCAGAGACGGCGAGATCGACAGCGGGCCATGGGCCGTGCCATGCATGGCGGCCCTGTCGCTGGTTCCGTCGCCGCCGGTCGCCGTCACGATGCCGGTCTTTGCGGGAGCCGGCGTCGACTGCGGGGCGAACCTCACAAGCATGGTGCAGTACGGGACCGCCTTGGCTGGCACAGCCGCAATCGTTTGCACGGGCTGACACGGACCGATGACAGTGTCGCCAGCGTCAGTGGCCCACGCGATGGAAGCGGCCGCGTCTTGGGCAAAATCGGCGGGAGTGCCGAAGCCGGTCGTCACAGTCAGAGTGCCGACCGGTGCTCGAACAAATACCGCCAAGATCACCTGCGTGGCCGAGGTGTCGCCGACGCTTACCGTCCCGAAATCGTAGCTGGCCGTTGGTCCGTTGGCTTTGATCCGGCACGGGGGACTCTGGCTGGGAGAGCAAGCGGCCTCGTACTCTTGAATTTCGACCAGACCCAGGCCCGTCCCGTCAAGAGTTTGGTTCATTGCGCAGCCGTTGGTGCCGGCGACCGTGAGCATGCCCGACTGTGGGCCTTTGGCGGTGGGCTTGAACACGAGGGAGAAGGTGCAAGCCGTGCCCGGCGCCGGGAAAACGCTGCAGTTGTTCTGCGAGATCGCGAAGTCACCGACGGTCGCCACCGTCAAGGCTCCAGCGTCCCTCGGGCTGTCGCTGCTGTTGCTAATCGTGCACACAATAGCTGCGGAGGTCTGGCCGACCAAGGTATCCTCGAACGTGGTGGAGGGACACGGCTCCTTGATGCTGCAATCAGAAAGCGCGAGGCCGACCACGGTTCGGTCCTCGGACCACACGGTCCCATCGCTCGCCCTTACAATCGCCGAGGCGCTGCCCGAGAGGGTCGGCTTGAAGGTCACCACGATGTCGCAGCTTTCGCCTGGGGCAAGCGGAGCCTGGCAGGTGGTCGTATAGGCGAACTGGGAAGCACCGAGGATGGTGGAGTTGCTGTACAGACCCACCACCACGGCACCGCTCGCGGTCGTTCCGATGTTGGTTACCTTGAACGTCTTGGGCCCGATGGAGACTCCCACAACCGTCTTTCCGAGATCCAGCGCTGACGGCGTCATGGTGAGCACGGGTCCCGCACCCGTGGAACGGTCACTCCCGGGGCCGTCGACGGTTTGGCTGTCAATCGGCACGGTGGAAACGTCAGCCTCGGCGTTGTCGGCGGGTTGGCTGTCGGCTGGCATGGTGGAAACGTCGAACCCTGCGCCGTCGACGGTTTGGCCGTCAATCGGCGTGGCGGGAAGGTTGGATGCGGCGTCGTCGGCGGTTTGGCCGTCGGTCGGCACGGTTGGAAGGTCGGATGCGGCGCCGTCGGCGGTTTGGCCGTCGGTCGGCACGGTGGGAAGGTCGGACGCGGCGGCCTCGGCTACTTCACCATCGGCCGGCATTGCGTCCTTGGCGTTTGAAGAACCAGGCGATCGGCCACAGGCGACCAGTGCCGAGAGGACGACGAACGCGAAAGCGAGGCCATCGACAGTCAATCGCTTGGACTCAAGAGCATCGGTGAGATGGGTCATCCAGCCCTCCTGCGTTGAGATCGTTGCTCAAGATCGGCGGACTGTCCAGCGAGGCGGCATGGATCTCTAGGCGATGGCTCCTCCCTCCGCCTCTAGCTCGATGCCCACCGGACAGTGGTCCGAGCCCGTCACCTGGTCGCGGATGAAGGCCTTCTTCAGGCGCGGGCGCAGGGCGCTGCTGACGAGGAAATAGTCGATACGCCAGCCCACGTTCTTGGCGCGGGCATCACCAAACGGACGCCACCAGGTGTAGTGACCACCTGCCGAGCTGAAGACTCTGAAGGTGTCCAGGAAGCCGGCCTTCACGAAGCAGTCGAAGCCCGCGCGCTCGTCGGGGGTGAAGCCGTGGCTCTTCTGGTTGGCCTTGGGATGGGTCAGATCGAGCTCGGTGTGTGCGACGTTGAGGTCGCCGCAAAAGACGACGGGCTTTTCCTTTTCCAGCCGCTTCAGGTAGGCGAGGAAGTCGCGGTCCCAGCGCTTGCGGTAGGGAAGCCGGCTGAGATCGCGTTTGGCGTTCGGCACGTACACGTTGACCAGGTAGAAGCTCGCGTACTCGGCCGTCAGCACGCGCCCTTCGTGGTCGTGCTCGGGCACGTCGATGTGCGGGCGGACCTGCAGCGGCGGAATTTTCGTGAGAATCGCGGTCCCCGCGTAACCCTTCTTCTCGGCCGGATTCCAGTGCATGGTGTAGCCCTTGGGCCAGCTGCCATCGACGTCGTCGGGGCCGCACTTGGTTTCCTGCAGACACAGGACGTCCGGTTTTTCTTTGGCGATGGTGGCGAGAAAATTGCGCTTCATGATGGCGCGCAGGCCGTTTACGTTCCACGAGATGAGCTTCACGGCTGCAAGCCTAGCAAAGCGCAAGTCGACCGGGCGGCAGCGAACAACTTTTTCTCTACGCAGGAATACTAGGGCATGCTGACCTGTTGCATGGCCACGATGTCCTCGAACGACTACGTCCACGGGTACTCGCATGTGGAAAGCGGACGCCTTCGCGACCAAGCGAACGTGCTCGCGGACTTGCTCCACCACGATACCGGCTACCCACCGGGCAGTCGTGTGCTCGAGGCTGGCTGTGGCATTGGGGCACAAACTGTAATCCTGGCAGCGCAGAGCCCGCAGGCACACATCACCTCGGTCGACATTTCGGTCGAGTCGCTGGCTAGGGCGCGCGCGGCGGTCGAAGCGGCGGGCATGTCCGGCGTCACCTTCAAGCAGGCCGACATCTATCACCTGCCCTTCGCCGACGAATCCTTCGACCACGTCTTCGTTTGCTTCGTGCTGGAACACCTTGCCCAGCCCCAGCGTGCGCTGGCCGAGTTGCGCCGGGTTTTGTGCACCGGCGGCAGCATGACCGTGATCGAGGGCGATCACGGCTCGGCGTACTTTCATCCGGCCAGCGCCAGTGCGCAGAAGACCATCGACTGTCTGGTCGAGATTCAGGCTCGGATGGGTGGCGACGCGCTAATCGGCCGACGGTTGTTTCCCGTGCTACGCGAGGCCGGGTTACGAGACGTGTGCGTCGATCCGCGCGTTGTGTACGCCGACGGCTCGCGACCAGTTTGGGTCGAGGGCTTCACCCGCAATACTTTCACCGCGATGGTGAAAGGGGTGAAGCAGCATGCGCTGCAATTGCAGCTGATAAGCGAGGCGGTGTGGACCGAGGGCGTTCGCGATCTTGAACGCACCGCTCTTGACGACGGGACCTTCAACTACACCTTCTTCAAGGCCACCGCGACCAAGTAGGTCACAGCTTTTCCATCTCGACGGCCGCGACAATTCATTCCCGCGCGGCCCGACTGCGCGCTACACTTCTCCGCATGCGCGCAGTCTTCGTCATGCTCAAGACCGAGCTTGGTCACGTGACCGAAGTGGCCAACCGGGTGGCCGAGATCGACAGCTTCTCCGAGGCCTACAGCATCAGCGGTCCCTACGATCTGATGGTGAAACTCTACGTCGAGGATGTCCAGAAGATCGGACGCCTCATCGAAACGCAAATCCATTCCATCCCACACATCCGCGAAACCTCCACCATCCTCACCTTCGAAGCCTTTGGCAAGGGTGCCTGAGCCGGCACCAGGCGGCGGTCGCCGCCTGCGCCAGGGAGGTCTTGTAGGGGCGAGCCCGTCGAGCAGGGCTCGACGGGACGCTCCTCCGCAACTGCCTGGCTCACAGGCTGCGACAAGACGGGCTGCTACGCGATGGCGTCTTTGACCGCCTTCACGGGACGGCCCTTGACGACCTTGCGTGCCGGCTTCGCCTTGAAGATGGTTTCTTCCTTGGTGAAGGGATTGATGCCCNNGATGCCTTTGACATCCTTGCGGGTCAGCTTGCCGTCGAACTTGTCGGCGATGGTTTGGATCAGATCGGACTTGGACATGGGGCCCTTGGGCATGGTGATTCTCTCCGTTTGGGTTGATGGTTTGCGCTGCCGCCCGCGCAGAAGCATCGGCCCACACTGCGACCGACACGGACCGGGCGAACGATAGATCACTGCACACCCTACACGAAGTTGAGAGCGCAAGCGACGCCGAACAGCGGGCGCAGCTCGCTGGGGCGCCAAGCGCTGCAACCCGAGCTCAGTCTCCGAGGTTGCGCTTTGCCCTTTGAGGGCGGAGACTTGTCCGATGGAGAATCTCGTCGAGTTGTCAGCGTCCCCGAATGGTGCACGGTTTTTCGATGGCAAGAATCGTGACCTCGGGTGGGCGGCGAAGGTTTCGAAGCGAAATCCGTCGCTGGGTGGTTTGAC
>PMLH01000300.1 GCA_003159055.1 Myxococcales bacterium | reverse complement strand
TCTCTTTGTCGTCATGTGGCTTCCCTGGTTGGGTTGGGTCTGAAAGTGTACCAGAGAGAGCCCTTCGCATCGTTTCCCTTTCAGGCAGCCGGCAGGTTCCTGCTCGGGCCCAAGCTACCCGCCCGCCTCGTCCATGTGATACCCGGCCTCGCCGTGATCCAGAATGTCGAGCCCCTGCTCTTCATTGTCCGCATCCGGCCGTAGCCCAAGCACGGCCTTGATCGTGTACGCCAGCGCCGCCGTCGCGCCGATTGCGAGCGCCATGGTGACGCCCATCGCCTTGAGCTGCTCGATNNGCGTCGTCGTACTTGAGCCACTGCTTGAGCTTGGTGCACGCCAGATAGGGAATGACCGCGGCCAGCACGCCAATAATGACCGCACCAGTCGGCGAGACGAAGCCGGCGGCCGGCGTGATGACCACGAGCCCTGCCACGACCCCCGAGCAGAAGCCGAGCACCGTCGGCTTGCCACGCGTAAGCCATTCGATGAGCGGCCAGACCGAGCCCGCCACTGCCGCGGCCAGAGTGGTCGCAAGGAACGCACCTGCGGCAATTCCATCCGCGGCGACTGCGCTGCCTGCATTGAAACCGTACCAACCGACCCAAAGCATGCCCGTGCCCACCGCAGTCAGGACCATGCTGTGAGGCATGAACGGCCGACGGCCGAAGCCCTTGCGCGGTCCGAGGATGAGGCTGAGGAAGAGCGCCGACCAGCCCGACGACATGTGCACCACGGTTCCGCCAGCGAAGTCGATGGCCTTGATACTCGCCTTGGCGTTGCCGAGGCCGTTCATCATGCCGTCAACGCCCCAAACCATGTGCGCCAGCGGGAAGTACACAATGAGCATCCAGCCGAGGATGAATGCCATGATCGCCGAGTACTTCATGCGCTCCGCGATCGCACCGACGATGAGCGCCGGCGTGATGATGNNGCGAACATCATCTGGTACATCGCAAACACCGAATGCGAAACCCACGGGCCGTAGTCGGCATTGGGCGCCGAACCAACGCCGTGGAGGAAGGCAAACTTCATGGAACCCAGCACCGGTCCGCCACTCGCGAACACAGCGCTGTAGCCGAACGCCCACCACAAGATGGTGACCAAGCCCGCACAGCCGAAGCACTGGGCAACCACGGAAAGGATGTTCTTGCGCCTGACGAGTCCGCCGTAGAAAAGCGCGAGCCCCGGCAAAGTCATGAAAAGTACCAACGCCGCGGAGGTCATCATCCAGCCGTTGTGGCCGGGGCCAGGTGCGGTCAGCGACTTCGGCGCGGTGTTGTTGATGTACGCTTCCAGATCGGCAACCCGAGCGGCCAGGTCCGCATTGGCAGACGCTGGTGCTGACGCCGCTGCGGCAGCCGGCACAGCGGCAGACGGCGCGGCAACCGCAGGCGCTTCGGCGGAGCCTGGCTGCGCCACCGCCCGCCTCGTCGATAGTCCTGCGAGCAGAATGGCGGAAGCGGAGACTAAGAACAGCGCGATGGGCTTAACCTGCATTGTGTTTTCCTTTCCGATTTTCACGGTAAAGAGATGCACCGGATGTATCAAGCACTTGCCCAGCCATTCTTCGATCTTTTGCGTGAGAGAAACCCGCGGCACGCGCCAAAGCAACTGGGAAGAAACTTCGCAGAAACAGAGGTCAAAAAAGGGCACATTGGAGTGGCAATGCTAGAAACCAAGGCATGACCGTACGCGAGCAACTGGAAGCCGATGAAGAGAAGGTTCTATCGCCTCATGCACAGAAAAGCAGTGCGAGCCTTGGACGCAAACGCCCTGAGCCGCTCGACGACGTTCGCCCGATCTTTCAGCACGACCGCGACCGCATCCTTCATTCCAAAGCGTTCCGCCGCCTGGCCGGGAAGACACAAGTGTTCCTGGCGCCCGAGGGCGACCACTACCGCACGCGGCTGACGCACACCCTGGAAGTGTCGCAGATCGCGCGCACCATCGCGCGCGCGTTGCGCCTCAACGAATCGCTGGTGGAAGCGATCGTGATGGGACATGACCTCGGCCACACGCCGTTTGGCCACGCGGGCGAGCGCATCCTAGCGAAGTTGATGCCGGGCGGTTTTCACCACGGTAGGCAGTCGATCCGAGTGGTCGAGGTGCTGGAAAAGGACGGCCAAGGTCTGAACTTGACGGCCGAAGTCCGCGACGGAATTCTGCGGCACTCGAAGGGCAAGGGCAAGGTGCTGGCCAGCGAAACCGAGCACGAGGCATCCACGCTGGAAGGACAGATCGCGCGCGTGGCCGACATCGCCGCCTACGTCAACCACGACCTCGACGACGCAATTCGCGGCCAGGTCATCGCGCTGTCGGAGGTCCCCGAATCGATTCTCAAGGTGCTGGGCAGAAGCCACAGCGAGCGCATCAGCCGCATGGTCACCGACGTGGTCGCCGCCTCACGCCTCGACGAAAAGCGCCACATCGAAATGAGCCCGGAGGTCCTCGACGCGCTCATGGGCCTGCGCGATTTTCTGTACGCGAAGGTCTACGAAAGACCCGCGATCTACGCAGAATTCGAACGCGCCCAGCGCGTGGTTCGCGAGCTGTGGGAGTACTTCAACAGCCACGAGGACGAGTTCCGCAGCAAGCATTGGCCGAAGGGCGTGCCGGAGAGCGAAGAGCTGCCGCGCGCGGTGGCCGACTTCATCACCGGCATGACCGACCGCTACGCCATGCGCACCTTCGAAGAGTGCTTCCTGCCGCGACGCTGGGTTGTGCTGTAGCTGCGGCGAAGCCCCAAGCCCACCAGGTCCTCGCGAATCGCCACGACGATGGTGCGGCTCACCCCTTCGCCAAAGAGCGCACGGCTGCAAGCAGCGCCGCGTTTCCCACCTGAACAGCGACCGACCGATCAAGCCTGCGCAAGAACCACCGCACCGTCCAGCTCAGACTTGCACCGGGCGCCAGGCTGACGCACGCGCCTTGATTCTCGACCTCGATGTAGCTGTGACCGGCGTCGGTGTAGATTTCGATTTCTGCCTCGCCGGGCGCGGCTTTCTCCGCGGGGATGTCGGTGAAGGCCTTCACCAGCAACAGATCGCCGGCGACGTGGGCGATCCACCCTTCGTGCCCGTCCGCAAAGACCTTCTGATCGGCTGCGATCGTGCCTGCGTCGTAGGGGAACCATGCCACGCCTCGGGCCTGCTGCAACGACAGAAGGTCCTGAAAACCCTTCCTCGGGCACCCTTCGCCCATCGGAAAGAAGGTCAGCCCGCCGGCCGCAACCCGCGTGATCTCCCACGGCGCGGCTGCGCGCGCTTGCGCGCCCCGGTTGACGATGCCGTATTCGGCGATCACCGCGCCGGCCACGGCGTCGACCGAGAACTTCTTGGTCACGGCGAGGCCAAGCCCATTCGCCGGATTGCTGGTCAGCGAAAGCGCCCCGCCCACCATCTGCGCGCTGTACGCGCCGGGGTCGATTTCCGACGGTGGCGGCCAATTCCAGTCGCTCTGCGGGCTGGTCCAGAAGGTCGATCCCCAGTTGTTGTCGCCGCTGTCCTTCGGCGCCGTGAGGATGTTCTTCCCGGCGAGCGAGAAGGTCACGATGCGCCCGGCTTTGGACGCATCGACGGCGAAAACCGTGTCGCCAAAGGCAAAGGTGTACGTGGTTCCGTGGACGGTCGGCGCGCCTCGATTCATCGCATCTCCTGTGGGTCGGTATTTCCATCCATCGCGCGACAAACGTCAACCACAGACCGATGGGCGGCCAGGGCTTGTTCGCTGGCCAAAACCGGGCTTCTGCGGAAGGCAAAACGACGGCCGGAGATTGTGGCTGGAGGGAACCGCGTTGCCGAGCGGATTCACACCACTCGGGACCTCGCTCGCCGGCCAGCGAACCGCGGCGCTGACCACGTCGTAGTTGCCCCAAACTATGAGGGTTTGCCCCACCGGCGGTCGAATCAAGGTTGTGGTAGAAAGGCCTTGCCTCAATGACGCTCGAGCAGTTGACGTTCCTGCGGTTCATTGCCGCTTCGGGCGTCGTTGTCTTTCACTTTGGTCGAAACACGCGATCGCTCGCATGGGCCAATGCGCTGTGGGATCACGCCAACGTTGCGGTTTCGTTCTTCTTCGTCCTGTCCGGATTCATCTTGGCGCAAGTGTATGGCGCCAAGGGCATCCGGCGAGTCATGGATTTCTACGTGGCCCGCATCGCTCGAATCGTGCCGGTCTATTGGCTCGCGCTCGTTCTGGTGGTTCTCTACGAACCGCGGCAAGCGCCGCTGACAACGTGGTGGGTCTGGCTAAGCGCCTTGCTGCTCCAGTCCTGGTGGGTTGGATACTCGCAGATCCTCAACGTACCGGGATGGTCGCTGTCCGTCGAAGTGTTCTTCTATCTCTTGTTTCCGCTCCTGCTGCGGTGGATGTCACGCCTGCGCACCGCCCCTCTCCTCGCGCTGGCCAGCACCGCCTGGGCATTGAATCTCGCCGCCCACATGATCCTGTACCGGTGGACCGACCCGTACCAACACCCGTACCTCCGCGACTTCGCGTTCTATAGCCCCTTCACGCATTTGGCGACGTTCGTCGTGGGAATCGCCGGCGGCATCGTCTTCGATCGCTGGCACGATCGCTTGAGGCGCGTGGCCATTCCGTGCCTGATTGGCTCGACCGCGGTGTTCCTAGCCACTGTCGTACTTCCAACTCCTGTCATTCTATACACGCACAATGGCCTGTTTGCGCCGCTGTTTGTACTGTTCATCTGGGGCCTTGGCGCCAGTCCCGACTTGATTGTCTCCCGAGTCTTTCGCTGGCCGCCGCTGGTTCTGCTGGGCGAGGCGAGCTACGGAATATACATTCTACAATTACCGGTTCGATACATCTACCCAGCTCTCGTGGGCCACTTTGCCCTCTCCGTCGAGGCCTTCTTTTGGGTCTACTACATTCTACTAATTGTCATTGCAGTTTGGGTCTTCAAGCGCTTCGAGGTTCCCTCGAGGAATGCGATGAAGCGGTTCTACACGAAGTTCCTCCGACCCTGAAGCGGTCCATCGAATTTCGCTGCCTGCTACCCGGCTCTCCCCCGCCAGCATGGCACATCGATCCTGCCGCGAAATCCCGCCCGTAGGGCGGCGCGCAGGAGCGAGCTTCGCGTCCACAAGACAACGATCTCCAGGCAAGCCAAGCGTTGTGTGTCTCGCATCGACTTCATCGGCATGCTCTGGACACCATGAAGGGGGGCGTCGCGGCCCGACCGACGCTTGTCCCTGCGGTCGTGGCGCTATCGGCCCAGGATTCGCGTTGCGCGCGCTACTGATTCTCCGACGGAAGCTCTTTCGGTTAGCCTGGCGGTTCGCCAAACGGCGGTCGCGGCGGCGCAAGTCCTGGCGGCCACGGCGGCGGTCCACCACCCGGTGGAAGCATGAATCCAGGATCACCCGAAGGCGGCCCCTCGCCCGAAGGCATGGGCCTGCCTGGAGGCATGGGCGGTCGGTGCGCCTTCATCTCGTCGAGGATCTTGATCTGGTCCGGGGTCAGAAGAGAGCGCAGCTCATTTTCCATTTGCTCGTTAAGCGCCTGCACCTTGGGAAAATTGGCGCGCAAAATCGCTTCGAGCTGGGGACGGTAGCGTTCGGTGATCTCGTGCGCTTTCACTTCCTGGGCGGGCGTGAGGTTCAGCGCGCCGGGGGGGCCGGGAAGAAAAGGCGCGTGCGGTCGCGGCGGGTGCAGGGGCATGTGGTTCCAGTGCGACAGACCCGTGCCAGCAACTGCCCCAAATAGAAAGGTGCCAAACAGGAGCAGCGCGGTGAGCAAGCGGATCTGGCGTGGCGAGCGTTCGGTGGTCATCAATTGCCTCCCAAGGTCCCGAAAAGGTCGCTTGGTTCGGGGATTTGGTTATTGGCGGCCCAGTTGGCTAGGTTCAGCGCGGGCGGATTTTCCACCGTCGAGATCGGGTGGGCTCGGTTCGAGGCCAAGTAGCCGGCTGTCCAGGCCACGAAGCTAAGACCGGCAGCCACGGCCAGAACCGGACGCGCCCAGCGCAGCAGCTGCCGTTCGATGGAAAACCGCTTGTGCCGTTCGGCCAGCGCCTTGCCCACCAGCGCATCTACGGTTCGCGTCCAGCGAAGCTCGTTGCGGCTGGGATCGAGCGCAGCGAAGTCGATCCGATCTTCCATCCCATCATCTTGCCGATCATTTTGCATGGTTTCCCTCGCTTCCCACATTTCTGCCCTTGGGCCGCTCGCAGCCCAATTTCGCGCGCAAGATCTGGCGGGCTTGGAAAAGTTGCTGGCGCGAAGATACCTCCGAGATATCAAGTGCCTCGGCGATTTCCTTGTGGGTCCAGTTTTCGAGGTCGTGCAAGAGAACCACCTCGCGCTTTTCTACGTCGAGATCAGCCAAGGCGGAAAGGAGTGAGTCGCGCATGCCAGCGGTCTCGGGCGGCAGGGTGACGAATTCTAGAATTCGGGCGCCCTCCGGGGCGACGTCACGCAAGCGCCGGCTGTTGAGATGATTGCGCGCCCGGTTGCGCACAATCTGAAACAGCCAGCCGGCAAAGCGCTCGGGCTCGCGACAGGTGTCGATGGATTGGAATGCCTTCAAGAATGATTCCTGGGCGATGTCTTCCGCGTCCGATGCCCGCCCCACCACCGACAGCGCGATGCTATAGGCTGGCCGCAGGAAAGCCTGGACCAGACCAGTGAAGGCCTTCGCCTCACCTCGCTGTGCGCGGTGGACCAAATCAGCGGATGCATCATGGGTCAGCACGTTCTGTGAGCTCTGTAGCAGAAGACAGCCAGGTCGGCACAACTGTTACAGGAGCTCAGAACTCCAGCAGCAGCCCCGCGCTCCAGGTATTGTCTCCCACGTGCAATCGGTTGCCCATGCCCAGACCTGAAGCGTCGACGTGGGCGTACTCCCTATCGGGCGTGTAGGGACCCAGGCGAAACTCCATGGCCATGCTGCGCGGCGAGCGGCTGCTAGCGTCCGCATCGGATCGCTCGGATGCCAGCCCCGGAAAACTACCATCGTGAAAGACGGCCTGGCCCATGGCCTGTCGCGTTGCCAGGGTTCCGACCAGCGGTATGAGCCAGAACCACCTGCCACGGCGCTTGCGCCGCACACACGTCCAGGCAAGCGCAACCCCGACAAGCACAAGGGCCAGTGCACCTGGCCGCACGACGCCGGCGACAACGGCGCAATAGCCTACCACCACCTGGCCCCCTTCGTTTACGTATTCGTTGTAGAAGTCGACCATGAGGACGGGCGTGCCCGTGATGGCATCGGTGGGCGTGCTGAGATTCCCGCTTTAGTGACGAGGTGGGTGGGGTGGTGCGCAGGCCAGGGGGCCGTTGCCGCTCGGCGAAAGTCGACACGTGCCTTCCATGTCGCGCCCATGGTGGGAAACGGTACACGTCGCGCCCTCGCTTAGTTTGGCGCAGGATTCGACCGCCTCGGGCGGCGGCGGCGGCATGCACGCCAGCGTCTCATGTCCACCGGGCCCCTTGCCGCAGGTTCCTTCGACCGAGCGGCCATGGAACGACATAGTGCACGTCGCGCCTTCGCTCTGGTTGGCGCAGGCGTCGATGTCAGCTTGCGGTGGTTGCGGCGGCGGCGGCATGCAGGCGAGTGGTTCTTGGCCCTCGGGTCCTTTCACGCACTTCCCCTGCACGGGCTGCCCATGAAAGGAAACGGTGCATGTGGCGCCCTCCTTTTGATTGGCGCAGGCGTCGATGGCTTCCTGGGGCGGCGCCGAGGGACCTCCGTTGTCATTGGCCGGAAATGCTTGCGCGGGCCCAAGGCCCGTCACTGCCGCCAACGTCACGCTGGCAAAGAGTCCTAAGGTACTCGTGGTCATCGATGTCTCCTTTGTGGATGGTTTCGGTGGCAAGACAGACGGCGAAGCCTGGGTGTTAGCCGAATAACGAATCTGTGCGCTCGACTGTCGTCCGATCATAAGCATGCGGTCCCTTCCAATGCACAGGAGCCAGGCCATGCAGCTGGCCAAGAATCCATGGACGATTCTGGTGCTGGCCGAGGAGCTCGATCTAGGTCGCCGTCTCGCGCAGGCACTGGTGCATCCCGATTTCCGATTCACGGTCGCGCGTCCCGCGGAAATGGCCAATTTTGCCGGTGGATCGGCAACCTTCGACCTCGTCCTGCTGCACGTCGGCCGCGAGCGTGCCGAGGGGCCGCTGCTGCGCGGGATTCTGCGCAAAGGAGAAAGTTGTGTCGTCGTCCTTTCTCGCGCAGCGACTGGCGTGGAAAGAGCCACCTGGCTTGAGCACGGAGCCGACGATTGCTTGAGCTACCCCTGCGACAGCGCGGAACTATGGGCCCGCCTGCGCGCCTCGGTCCGGCGCCGCCCACACGGCTGCAAGCCTTCGCACACCCTCAGAGTTGGGTCGTTGGTTCTTTCGCCGCAGGAGAGAACGGCCGCGATAGGAGGTCGCCCGCTGTCGCTCACCACCTGCGAGTTCGCTTTGCTTGCGGCCCTGGCGGAGCGCGCGGGCCAGGTGCTAAGCCGCGAGCAACTCATGGAGATTGCCAAGGGATCCGCAGAGATCGCATTCGAGCGCTCTATCGATGTTCAGGTCTCTCGCTTGCGTGCCAAGCTACAGGACGATTCACGCCAGCCGCAAATCTTGAAGACCGTGCGTGGCGCTGGCTACGTGCTGGTTCCCGGAAAATCATAACGCATAGCAACATGGACGCGCCCATGATCGTCGGCCATGTTTCCGAATGTTTCAGCCGCGAAAGTCCGCGCGATGAAGTGACGAAGCCCGAACTGACCACTTCACTTCACCCAAGGAGGCCTCTATGTCAGTTTCGAGTATCAGCAGTTCTACGAGTTCGATCGATTTCTCAGAGCTGCGCAAGAAGATGGCGGACCGTATGGCCGAGAAGATGCTCAAGGATCTCGACAGCGACGGGGATGGCGCCATTTCCAAGAGCGAGCTCGCCAAGGCAAGCCAGGCCTCTGCGAGCAGCTCTTCGTCCAGCACCTCCAAGGCGGATAGCGCCGACACTGCGTCGTTGGACGAGCTCTTCAAGGCCATGGATGCCGATGGTGACGGTTCGGTTTCCAAGTCCGAACTGTCCGCGTTCATGGAGAAGGCCGGCCCGCCCCAAGGCTCACCGCCCGCAGGTGGACCGCCGCCCTCGGGTGGACCGCCTCCTGCCCCACCCGAGGACGTGGCGAACGCGGCTGAGACATCGAGCACAAGCACGGCCAGCAACACGTCCAGGGCCAGTTCAAGCTCGCTTTCAACCGACCCGGCAGACACCAATGCCGACGGGACAGTGTCGGCCGAAGAGCGCATGGCCTTTGCCTATCAACAACTGATGGCCGCCTTGCAGAGACTCGGCGAGTCCGCAAGCAAAAGCGAAAGTACGAGCACCATCAGCGTGACGTCGTAGCACGTGGGTGGGTGAAGGACGTGACAAGCGAAAATTGGCTGATTTCACCTCAGCTACTCAACGAATTTCGCGTTGGCCCTCACTCGTACCGAAGGGCGTCGATCGGATTCAGGCCGGCGGCCCGGCGGGCAGGGAAAGCTTGAAGGACGGGTACCGCGCGGCTTCGGCCACCCCGACGCGGGCCGTTTCCCCGGCGAGCTTTCTCTCGGCAACACGTACATCGGGTCCCCGCTTTGGCCCGCAGTAGGGTCAGCTCGGAAGTCTCGCTTTGCGGTGCAAGGTTGGTGCGTGCGATGTCCAGACGGATCTGGAACGAGCGTACCTCGACGTAGTCTTTCGCCACCTCGGCAACGAGCGAAACGCGGACGTCGTTGAGGCTGGCCTGCGCCGATTCCTGATCGGCTTGGGCTGCCTCCACGCCGCGCCGTACACCCCTACTCAATAAATGGATCCGTCAACGTGCCCTGCGAAGTTTTTTCGCTGCTGCGAACGAGTCGGAGTAGGAATTGTGCTCGCCCACGCCCCCTCCTGCTGGCGCCCGTCGTACACCAAGTTCTGAGTCGCCGCGTCCGTGCAAACGGCGAGGCTATCCGGCCAATCGCATCAGGGTGTTGGCGAGCGCTGAACAGACGTGTTCCATCCGAGAAACGGCGAATTTCTCCATCCGTCCGTGTTTGCGCCCGTGCGCGTAGAGCAGAAGAGAAACTTGCCCGCCCGCCACGACCGGAGCCACCAAAACCTCGCGCGGGGGCGGACAGCGCAGGGCCGCCCACAGCGGGCCGTGAATTGCCTCGCCCTCGGGGGACGGCGATCCGTGAAAAACCGAGCCTCGCGTGTGCGCCATACGAAAGGCGGACGGCAGCGAAAGTGAGAACACCAGGCTCTCGACGGCCGGACATTCCACCCCTTCGTTGTAGCCGAAACGCCCAAGAGCAAAGACACCGTTGATCGCAAACATCGCCCCGGCACCGAAGCACGAGCGCATGAATGCGAAGAGATTGTCCGCCGCAGCCTGTCGGTCAGGTGACGAAAGGATCTGTTCGACCGCTCGGTCGGGCCCCGTGACCGAAACCATGGGCGGAACCGGAGTCAAAACGTCGGCCGCGGGTTGCGCCGGCGCATTCGGGTCAGCGGGGACGAACAAGGGCGGATCTTCCACCGCCGCGAGGTAGGCCTGGGTCTGCTTCGTCGATCGGGTTCGCGTCGGCAGTGTCAGCGACCGCATGGCCGGGGCACGAGCCGGCGGAGCTTCCGATTCCGCAGTCACTGGCAAAGGCACGGCCTGCAGGCGCCGACTTTCTCCGGTTGGCACGGGCGTCCTGGACCCCGAGCCTTGGTTGGCTGGTCCCAGGGTGGCGACGGGGTTGAAGCCCGTGGTGCGACGGCGAGCCATCGCGTACAGGATCTCGAGTTGGCGCGCGAGTGCTGTCTCTGATGTCACCATCGGATCGATCGAGGCACCCAGCACGAAGGCCAGCTCGTCGAGGATCTTGGGGTGGGTCGGGTCGACCATCGCCACCGCCACGCGACGATTCTGTGTGACGTAGAGCGGAAGACACTTGAAGTTCGCCGCCTGGTGGGCGCGCAGCCGTTGCCGCAACCCCGGATCGGAACGCAGAAAATCGCTTTCCAGCGCAGGCGGAACGCCGAACAGATCGCTCAGGGTCAGCGCCAGTTGGTCGGTGGTAAGCACCCCGGACTCGACCAGCGCGCTCCCGAGCTGCCCATCCTCCATGGATTCTGCCCCTGGAATGCTGCGCATCTGATCGACGGAAAGAAAACCACGTTGGAGCAAGACCTCCGCGAGTCTCATGGCGACCCCGAGGCAAAGTTGGAAGGAATGTGCATAGCTTTCCCTGCGGACAAGTTGTCTCCCAAGCTCAGCTCTTCGGCAGGGAGCCGCAATTTCTGGAGACCTGGCCGCGCTAGGCGAGCCTTCCGGAATTCTGCTGATCCTGAGCGGAGTTGGGGGCGCGTTACCTACTGGCAGGCGTTGAATTCGGAAATCGTGGTCTCAACCACGAAATCGGAGCCTATCGGGTGCCGCTCGGCGAAGAAGATGTGCATGGAATAGATGCCGCCGGGCACGATGCCGAGACGCTTGGCCTCTGCATCCAAGTTCACGGTATCGGACAACATCGAGTGGATGCCGCCGAGGTCGATCGCCAGCTTGCGATTGATGAAGACAAACACGTCGTCGTCGCCCGAGAAGGTGAAGGTTTCGCCGCCGCTGTAGCGAAAGCCCGTGGCGATTTCTGCGGTGAAGGCGTAGTTGTGCGGTTGATCTTCATCGCCGAAAAGCTGGTCGTCGATGGGAAAAAACGAAAGGTTGCTGTAGCCGTAGACGCCCTTCTTGTCGCTGCTCGCCGTGAGCGGGATCTGGATGGTTGTCGAAATGTTCGTGCCAGGGACATCGCGGTACCATTGGTTGAAGGTGTCGGGTCCGACCACCGTCTCTGTCGGGCCACTGTGCGCGTAGACCGGCTTGTCGTCACTGCCCAAGGTGTCGGCGACGATGCCGGTCTCGGCCACCCCGTCGTGGTTCATGTCCGGAAAGGTGATGTGGAAATCGCGAATGGTCGCCGTCAACATCGGCTCTTTGGGCTGCGGCACCGTGCAGGCATGCCAGGTGTTGTCCGAACAGGTCTCCGTGCCCGAGCCGCAGGTGTTCGAGCAATCCCGCACGACCGGCGCCACTTGGCAAACGCTTTGCAACTTGTTGTTTTGGCAAAGCTGCGTGCCGGCGCCACAGGTGTTGCTGCAGGACAACTGCACAGGATCCACTTCGCAAACGCCTTGCACTTGGTTGTTCTGGCAAAGCTGCTTGCCGGCGCCACAAGTGTTGGTGCAAGGTAACTGCACGGGCGGAGCCACGCACCCGGACCATGAACCCTGCGTGCAGGTTCGCACGCCGTCCCCGCAGACCGTGGTGCAGGTCTGGGTGGCGCCCTCGGTCGAGCAAGGTGCAATGTGCATGCTCGTGCGGCCTTCACAAGCGGCCACGAGAGCAAGACAAAGTGGAACGACGATCACACGTATGCCCGCCATGGTCCTTGAAGGCTACGCTGCCCGACCGCCGAGAACAAGCTGACTTTCGCCTTTGCAGTCCCTCTTTGCCGAGGACGGCAGCCGTCACCGCACAGAAACACACAGGCATGTGCTAAGTGATCGCACTTCCGTCGAAGGTCCCCGGCAGCGCATGAACGAATCCAACCAACCCACCTCCGCCTGGCGGAAAGAGCTGCGCATCCTGCTCAGGCTGTCGGCGCCCCTCATGGCCTCGCAGGTGGGCATGATGCTGCTTGGGGTCGTGGAAACCATCATCGTCGGCCACGCGGGAACCACGGCCTTGGCGGCTGCATCGCTGGGCCACGTGTGGATGCAGGGGGGAATTCTGATCGCCACCGGCGTGGTGCTGGGCGCCGACCCGATCCTCAGCCAGGCCCACGGCGCAAACGACACGCGGACCTTGGCTCTGACCTTCCAGCGCGGCCTCTTGCTGTCCGTGCTCTTGGGCATTCCTGTGTCGTTGCTGTGGCTGTTCACCGCGCCGGTGCTGAGCCGATTTGGTCAAGACCCGATGCTGTCGCGGCTCGCGGGCACGTTCGTCATGGTCCAGGTACCGACGGCGTTCGGATTTCTGGTTTTCACCCTCACCCGCCAGTACCTGGCCGCACGAGGTATCGTTGCGCCCGCGCTGTGGGTCGTGCTGGTGGTGAACGTGATCAACGTCGGCCTGACCTGGTGGCTGGTGTTCGGGGGTGGGTCGCTGCCGCCGCTTGGGCTGGTGGGCGCCGGATTGGCCGGGGCCGCCGTACGACTGCTCCTACCGGCCTTGTTGCTCGGGTTGACCTTCGCCCTCGGCCTGCATCGGCCGGCGTGGACGAAGTGGCAGCGCGAGTCGTTCGATTGGCATCGGATGGCGCGCATCGTGCGTCTGGGATTGCCGGTCGGCCTGCAATTCGGACTCGAAGTGTGGGCCTTCCAAATCGCGACCTTGCTGTCGGGCAGCCTGGGTGAAACGCCACTCGGGGCTCACGCCATCGTGCTCAATCTGGCCTCGCTGAGCTTCATGTTCCCCCTCGGCATCTCCACCGCCGCCAGCATGCGCGTGGGCAACCTCATCGGCGCTGGCGACGAAGTTGGCGCGCGCCGAGCTGCCCGCCTGGCTCTCCTCTTGGGCGCCGGCGTGATGTCGATCTTCGCCGCGGCTTTCTTCCTGCTGCGCTTCGAGCTGCCCCGCATCTACGGCGCCGAGCCCGCCGTCCTGAAGTTGTGCGCCGGCGTGTTGCCCATCGCCGCCGCGTTCCAGATGCTCGACGGAACCCAGGTCGTGGCCAGCGGCATTCTGCGCGGCCTCGGCCGCACCAAGCCCGCCGCATTCTTCAACCTCTGCGGCTACTACGTCCTCGCCCTGCCGGTTGCGTACTGGCTTGGCGTGCGACGCGGGCTCGGCCTGCGGGGCGTGTGGTGGGGCTTGGCCGGCGGGCTGCTGACGGTCGCGCTTGGCCTTCTGACCATGGTGCTTCCCAAGGCCGCGTATCACATCAAGCGGATCGACGCGTAGGGGCGTCGTCAGTCGCGTCGGCGGTTGCCGAAAAGGCGGAGGAGCATGAGAAACAGGTTGATGAAGTCGAGATAGAGAATCAGAGCGCCTTGCAGAGCCATCTTGGTGTGCGCCTCGCCCTCGCCGGCCTGAGCGCCCAGCGCCTTGAGCCTGGCGGTGTCGTAGGCGGTCAGGCCCGTGAAGACGATGACCCCGGCAAAAGTCGTCAGCCAATACAGCATTGGACTGCCGAGGAAGACATTGACGATGGACGCGAGGATGAGTCCCCACAGGCCCATGATGCAGAAGCTGCCGATGCTGGACAGGTCGCGTTTGGTGGTCGCACCGTAGACCGAAAGCCCCGCGAACATTCCACCCGTAACGAGAAACGTGGTGCCAATCGAGCCCGCCGTGTAGCGGAGAAAGATGACCGAAAAGGTTACGCCGCTCAGGGCAGCGTAGCCGAAGAACATGGCCGCTGCCGTGCCGGCGCTGACCCGGGCCGCCACGGGCGCGAAGGTGATGACCAGGAGCAACTCGGCAATGAGAAGCACGGGGAAGACCACGCTGTTGCCGAAAATGATGGCCATCGCGCTTGGACTCGACACCACAGCCAACGCGACCAAGCCCGTCGCCCCGAGCCCGAGGCTCATGAAGAAGTGAACCNNTGGATTGGTTCCTACCCATGCCATGCGTGTTGTCTACCACCACTTTCGTGTGAGTCCACGTCGAGATTGCGTCGCGCAGAAGTCGGCAGATCGGTCAAGGCCGAATCGCTCATCACGGGTGCCCTTCCGGCTTGGGCGCTCGCGGTACCAGCACCCGACCATCGAGGGTCACATAGCCAGCCACGCTGGCAGGCTCGTCGCCGAGCGTAATCTGGTAGTACCAACACTTCGACAGTCCAGCTCGTTTCAGGCGAATCTCCGCCCGGCCGTCCGCAATCTCGAACGTGTCCTTGAGGACATTGCGAAATCGCGACAGAGCCTGCGCGGGTGATAGGCGTGGCGGTTTCCTCGAATCGGGCCACTCGCTCCTGCCTTTCAGGTCCTCACCGTGGATTTCCAAAGTGGCATCCAGCGCAGGCGAACGAGCCTGGTCACGATAGGAGGCAAGATCGTTGTTTCTGCGCACATCCATGGTCGAACGAACGACGTACGACCATTGCCAGGTGTCTTCGATGGGTGAGCCGGCGATAGCGATTTCGATCAGCTGCCGGCCGGCGGGAATACGTTCGCGAGGCACGTGTGCATTCTCGGTGGCTTGCTCG
>PMLH01000550.1 GCA_003159055.1 Myxococcales bacterium | reverse complement strand
GGTGCCGCGGGTTTGGAAACCCTCTCAGGGCAGCCCTCTCAGGGTTTCCATCTCAACGCTATCACGCATCACAAGTCTTCACCCATGGGGACAAGGCTTGCTACAATCAGCCGGATGGTGAACAGTCCCGCCCCAGAGCCGAGCGAGCCACGCTTTGACGAAGTCTTGTCGCGTCTACGCGCGCTCGTCGAACGGCTCGAAAGTGGCAACCTCCCGCTCGAGGACAGCCTGCGCTTCTTCGAAGAAGGCATGGATCTGTGCCGACAGGGCGCGGCGGTGCTCGACAAGGCTGAGAAGCGGGTTGAGGTCCTGCTGGCAAATGCCGATGGAACCACCACCACGGCGCCCCTCGACGAGCCGGAGCGTGACGAGGACACCAAGTGAGCGATTTCGATCTCGAGTCTTGGCTTTCGCAGAAGCGTGCGGAAGTCGACGCGCTTCTGGACGCCGAGCTTCCCCAGCCCAGTGACGATCCAGGGCGTCTGATTGAGGCCATGCGGTATTCGCTGCTTGCGCCCGGCAAACGCTTGCGGCCGATTCTCGCGCTTGCTGCGGCCGAGGCGGTCGGGCCCCGTGCAGATGAGGCGATCCGTCTGGCCGCCGCGGCGGTCGAGTTGGTGCACTGCTATTCCCTCATCCACGACGACCTGCCAGCGATGGACGACGACGATTTCCGTCGTGGCCGCCCCACCAGCCACAAGGCATTCGGGGAAGCGACGGCCATTCTCACCGGGGACGCGTTGCTCACGCTCGCATTTGAATGGCTCGCACGCGCGGCGGCTCTGTCAGCCCATCCAAGCCGCTACCTGGCCGCCGTCGCGGCGCTGGCGCACGGGGCTGGCGCCACCGGCATGGTGAGGGGACAGGCGCGCGACATGTTGCCCACGTCGCCGTCGACCCTGGAGGACATCGAGCGGCTGCACGTGGAGAAAACCGGTTGCCTGTTTCGCGCGGCACTCGAAGTCGGCGCGGCCGTCGGCGGAGCGAGCCTGGCGCAGACCCAAGCCCTGGCCGAGTTCGGAATCGCCTACGGCATCGCCTTCCAACACAGGGACGATCGCGACGACGACGAGCACGCAGCGTTCGCGGCCGTCGCCGCCCGACGCGTGCGCGAGCTGGTCGAAAAAGCCATTTTGGCCCTTTCCTGCTTCGGAGAAACCGCTGCGCCGCTGCGCGCCCTCGCCGAACGGCTGGAAGCTAGCGCGAAAGCCCCCGGATGATACGATCGAGGATATCGTGGCGATAGATTGGGAAGATATCACGCGGATTCAGGACGGACCGCCCGGCTCGAGCAAGGCAAAGGTCGACCGTGAGCATGCCTACCTGATCGTCCTGGCCGGAAGCGCGATGGGCGAGATGTTCAAGCTGTCGCGCAGGCAGACCATCATCGGGCGTGGCCAAACCGCCCACATCCGCATGATGGACGAAGGTGTCTCGCGCGAGCACTGCGAAATTCAGATGGAAGGCAGCACCCTGATCCTGCACGACCTCGGATCCACCAACGGCACTTTCTGCCGAGGCGCGCGCGTCGACCGCCACACACTGGAGGACGGCGACAAGATCCTGGTCGGGTCGACCACGGTGCTGAAGTTCACCTACCACGACAGCCTGGACGAGCTTTTCCAGCGCCAGATGTACGAATCCGCGCTACGCGACGATCTGACGAAGACCTTCAACAAGAAGTACTTCACCGATCGGCTGGAAAGCGAGTTCGCGCACGCCTTGCGGACCAAGGCCGACCTGTCGCTGGTGGCCTTCGACCTCGACCACTTCAAGCTGGTCAACGACACCTACGGCCATCCTGCCGGGGACCAAGTCCTGTCCGAGGTCGCGCAGACTGTCGCGGTCCTGGTCCGGGTGGAAGACGTGTTCGCGAGAATTGGCGGCGAGGAGTTCGCGGTGATTTGCCGTGGTGCCGATCGGGTGCAAGGGCAAACCGTGGCGGAACGAATTCGCCAGGCGGTGGAAGCCCATCGCTGCTTGGTCGACGGTCACGAGGTTCCTGTCGCCATCAGCGCGGGGGTGGCGTCGGTTCCCGACACGCGCATCACGGACGCCCAGGCGCTGGTCGCTGCCGCCGACCAAGCCCTGTACGACGCCAAGCGCGCTGGCCGCAATCGGGTTTGCTTCTGGGAGCCCAAGTAGGGGTCACTCGACCAAGTCGCGGCAAGCGGTCATGAAAGGAAGGGCCAAGTGGGATTTCTGAAAACCGCCCTGGGAGCCATCGACAGTCAAGTCGTCGTCTACACAGTGCTTGCGCTGATTCCCAACCTTCTTCTGATCCTCTGGGCCATGGCGCGCCTGTCACACGACGTACGTCTGCTCAAAGCGAAGGCTGCGATGATCGAAAATGACATCAATCTGCTCGATCAGAGCATCAGCAGTCTGACCGCGGAATTCCAAGCCATCCGCAAGTCCGACAACGTCGCGAGACAGGTCGCCCGGCAAGACTGAAGTAGGCGGTTTCTTGCGCGTGAAGGTCGGGGTTCGTAGTCTCGACCCCGTCATGCGCGCCGCCGTAGCTTACGCGACTTGTGTTTGGGTCCTGGTCACCCCTCAGGTGAACGTACGCGCCGGCGAGTCGGACGGTGCCGACGACGAAGACGACCGGCCATCCGCTCCGGCAGAGGCGCACGCTGCCAAGGCGCCGGTCAGCTTCGACAAGAAGTGGCTGGAGCCGTTCTTCATGGCGGGGCCCCAGAGCAAGGCCGCCGCGCATTTTCGCGCCGGGGATTTCGTCACCGCGAGCAAGGAGCTGGAACAGATTCTTGCCCGCCAGCCCAAAACCGCGCCCGAACGCAACCAACTACGGTTCCTGCAAGCGCTCGCGCTGATGAACCAGTCCGCATGGCAGCCCGCCGAGGAGCTTTTCGAAGATTTGTGGTCGAGCTATCCGCTGCTGGCGCCCTACCATGCCTACAACGCCGCCCGCTGCCACCTGCGACGGGGGGACAGCGAAGGAGCCTTCACGTGGCTTTCGCGCGTGCCGTCGGGCAGCGTGCCCGAAGCCGAAGCGGTCATGGTCAAGGTGGACGCCTTCGTGGCAGCCAAGCGCTGGGCCGAGGTCGAAACCGAGGTGACCACCTACCTCGCGCGCTTTCCCAAAGGGCCGCGACGACTGGAGGCGATGTTCGACCGCGCCGAGGCGCTGCAGGCTCTGGGACGGCCGGCGGCAGAGGTGGCGGCGGCGTACCGCAAGGTGTGGGCCGAGGCGGCAGCGGAAAGCTGGGCCACACGCGCCAACGATCGACTGGAAGAGCTGGCGAAGACCGCGGAGCCGAGCCTGGCGAGCACCATCACCGGGCGAAGCACCGACGAGCTGATCTCGCGCGGCATGCTGCTGTTCGACGGGAATCAGAATGCGCAGGCCGAGGCGACCTTCACCTCTGCCCTCGCGCAGCCGGGCCTCGACAAGGCGACCTTGTGCAAGATTCGTTTCCACCTCGCGCAGTCGGTTTGGAAACAACGGCAGCGTCCGCGCGCGGCGCCGCTTTTCGATTTGGCAATTGCCGACTGCCAGACAGCCGGCGATCGCGACCTCTTGGTGCGTTCGCTCTACCAAGGCGCCCGGTCCTATGCGTCGACGGGCGACAAGGACAAGGCCATCGCGCTCTATGCGCAGATCGAAAAGGATCACCCCGACCACCGGCTGACCGACGATGCGCGCCTGCGGGCCGCCGAGGTACTTGCGGACGCAGGCAAGGATGACGAGGCGGAAAAGCTGCTCGGCGATTTGGCGGATCGCTACCCCAAGGGCGACATGGCGCCGGAGGCCCTGTGGCGACTGGCGCTGGCGAAGTGGCGTGCGCACGAGTACGACAAGACGCTGCACTGGCTGGGTGAGATCCTGCGGCGCTATCCGCGCGAGGACATCTGGTATGCCGACGGAAGGGCGCTGTATTGGAAGGCGCGGGTGCTGGAAAAGAAGGGCGAACCCAAGCGCGCGCTCGAAAGCTACGAGCGGGCCGTACGCGAATATCCGCTCTCGGTCTACACGTTGTTCTCGCTGGAAAGGATGCGACGGAGTGTTCCGCACGCGCGAACCGCGCTGCTGCGCGAGCTGCGCGCGCACATGCACGAGACCGACCAAACGTCGTCGTGGAGCTTCGGCAAACAGGCGATTTTCGCGGAGCCAGGGTTTCTGCGCGCGGTGGACTTCGCGCGCATGGGCCTCGGCAGCGAGGCACGCCGCGAGCTTGGCCGCCTGGGTTTCAGCGCAGGTGCGAAGGGCGACGCCACGCCCACCGGCGCCCGCGAGGACGTGTACTGGATCACCGCCATCCTGCTCGATCGCGGGCGGCAATGGGCGGCTGCCCATTCCATTCCGCGCTACAAGTTGACCGCGTTTCGGCACGCGTATCCCGATGGCGGTCGCCACGAGGCCGAATGGCGCATCGGCTATCCCAAGGCGTTTCCCGAGCTCGTCACCAAACACTGCCGCACCAACCACGTCCCGGAAGCCTTGCAGTGGGCGATCATACGCGAGGAGAGCTCGTTCTTTCCACGCGCGGAATCCTTCGCCAACGCGCTCGGGTTGACGCAAATGATGACTCGCACCGCCCAGCGCTTCGCCAAATGGCCGGTCACACGCGAGGCGCTGTTCGACCCGGACAAGAACCTGGAAGTCGGCTCGCGCTTTCTTGCGTTCTTGCTCGAACACTACGACGGCGCGGTCCCGCTGGTCATCAGCGGCTACAACGCCGGCGAAGGCGGCGTCGACCGCTGGCTGCGCGAGCGCGGCGACGTGGAGCTCGACGAATTCATCGAGACGATTCCTTTCGACGAAACCCGCGGCTACACCAAGCGCGTCCTATCGAGCTACCTCACCTACGCCTGGCTCTACGACTTAGAGAAGCCCGTTCCGGCCATCGACTTCAAGCTACACAAGCCAGACAATAAGAAAACTGCAGTGAAGACACCGGAAAGCAAGTCCGACAAAAAAAACGGCAAACCTGCCGAGAACAGCAAGAGGCCCGACAAAAAGCCAACCCCGGCCAAAGCCAAGAACGGCCGTCCGGCAGGCAAGAACTGACCCGGTCTCTGTGACCTCTGATCGCTCTGCGCTCTCTTCCTTCACTTCTTCTTTTTGCGCCAGAAACTGCTGCGTTCGCTGGGCGGCTCGACTTGGTCGCCGCCAGCAGTGGCAAAGGCGCGCAGGGATTGTTCCTGCTCGGCGGATAGCGTTTTGGGCACGACCAACCTGAAGTGCACGATGAGGTCGCCCGCGCCGCGGCCTTGCAGTCGCGGCAAACCCTTGCCCCGCAGGTTCATCGTCTCGCCGGGCTGCGTGCCAGCCGAAACCGACACGTCGATGTCTCCGTCGAGCGAATGCGCCTTGACCGTCGCGCCCAGCGCGGCCTGCGGAAACGAAAGCAAGACCAGCGTGTGCAGATCCGCGCCGTCGCGCTCGAAGCTCGGATCATTGGCCACGTGGATGGTCACGTAGAGGTTGCCGGGCTGCCCACCACCCGGCGCGACTTCGCCCCGGCCGGTCAGACGCAAGGTCGCCCCGTCCTCGACGCCGGCGGGAATCGTGACCTGCAGGCTTTCTTCCGCCGCCACAAGGCCGCTGCCCTTGCAACCGAGGCACGGCTTGCGCACCATGGTTCCCTCGCCTCGGCAGACCGGACACGTGGTCTGGATCATCAGGAAGCCCTGCTGGTGCATGACTTGCCCGCGACCACCGCACTGCTGGCAACGCTCGCGGCTGCTACCCGCCGCCGCGCCCGAGCCGCCGCAGTCTTTGCAAGAGACGCGGCGACGGACTTTCAATTCCTTGGCGGCGCCTTTGGCCACTTCCGCCAAGGTCATCTCGACGTGAGTTTCCAGGTCGGCGCCGCGGGATTGCCGTGCGCCCCCGCCGCCAAAACCGCCGAAGCCGCCAAACATGTCGCCGAAGATGTCGCCGAACGCGGAGAAGATGTCGCCCACGTTCGAGAAGCCGCCGCTGAAGCCACCGCCACGCGGACCGTCGTGGCCGAACCTGTCGTAGAGCTGGCGCTTCTCCGGATCCGAGAGCACCTGATACGCTTCCGACGCTTCCTTGAAGCTCGCTTCGGCCTGACGATCGCCGGGATTGCGATCGGGATGCAGCTCGAGCGCCAACTTTCGGTAGGCGCGTTTCAGCTCGGCACCGTCGACATCACGGCCAACACCAAGAATTTCGTAGTAATCTCGTTTTTCGCTCACGACAGCAGCCCCGTAGGGTACTCCAAATTATGCCAGCTTCCAGCAACCATGCAGAGCTTGACCGATGGGCAGCCTTGCGGGTGGTGGCGCGATCCTGAATACTGCCAGTGTGCCTCTCAAGTTGCCCGACGATCCATTGCCCTGGCAGGCCCTCGGCGAAAACTACCCCTTCCGTCGCCCGCCGTGGATGGTTCTGCGCCACCAGACCTTTCGCCTGCCCTCCGGCCGGGAAATCGCGGACTACTGGATTTCCGAATACCCGCCGTGGGTTAACGTCGTCGCGGTGACCGCGGATGACCGCCTGGTGCTGGTGCGGCAATTTCGCCCTGGCATCGGCGCCGTGCACTGGGAGCTTCCGGCCGGCGTCACTGAGCCCAATGAAGATGTCGAGCACGCGGCAAAACGCGAGTTGCTGGAGGAGACGGGCTTTGGCGGGGGACGCTGGTCGGTGCTCTCGCGCCTGTCGGCCAATCCGGCGCTGCAGAACAACATTACGACCACCTTTTTCGCCGACGGCGTGGAGCGCTTGGCTGCCCCGGCGCCAGAGACCACCGAGGATCTGCGCGTGCATCTGGTAAAGGTCGCCGATGCGCTCGCGATCTTCGACCAAGGCGAGATGATTCAAGCCCTGCACGCAGCCCCGCTACTGCGCTTTCTGCTTAGACGGATGGGATGCTGACGACCGGAATCGGCCGCCGGATCCGGTGATCAGACAGTCGGTGGCGCGAAGCGAACCAGATCGGCGAAGGCACCGATGCGCGCGCGCACCTGGGCACCATCGAGGGTGCGGAAGCGGTCCAGGCTGAAGTCTTCCACGCAAAACGAGGCCAGCACCGTGCCCGCCACGAGCGCAGAGCGGACGCCCGCGGGAGAGGTGTCGCCGGTGCGTGCAAGATAGCCCATGAATCCGCCGGCAAATGAATCGCCCGCACCGGTCGGGTCGACGACGTTGTCGAGCGGAAAGGCTGGCGCCGCAAAGACATCGTCGCCCTGGAACAGCAGTGCGCCGGCGTCGCCGCGCTTGATGACCACCGCTTTCGGGCCCATGCCGGAAATCGCCTTCGCCGCCGCCGGAAGGCTCGCCTGCCCAGAAAGCTGGCGCGCCTCCTCATCGTTGAGAAGGATCAGGTCGACCCGTTCGAGCACGCGCAGAAGCTCAGCGCGTTTGCCGCCAATCCAGAAGTTCATGGTGTCGCAGGCGGAGAAGCGCGGCTTTCTGACCTGCATCAGCACTTCCAGCTGAAGCACCGGATCGATATTGGCGAGAAACACGAACGGCGACGCGCCCCACCCTGCCGGCAACTTGGGCTTGAAGGTCTCGAACACGTTGAGCTGGGTGTCGAGCGTGGTGCGGGTGTTGAAGTCTGCGGCGTAGCGCCCGGCCCAACGGAAGGTACGCCCCGGAACCCGCTCCAGCCCCGCCAGGTCGATTCCGTGGCTGCGCAGCAGATCCTCGTGCGCCGTCGGGAAATCGCTGCCGACCACGCCGACCAACCGCGTGGGCGCGAAAAAAGAAGCGGCATAGCAGGAG
>PMLH01000251.1 GCA_003159055.1 Myxococcales bacterium | reverse complement strand
GACGATCCGCGCGGCTATCGCACCAAAGAGACCGTCCAGGCTACCGACTCGCGCGTTCCAGGAGGGTCGTACTCCACCACGACCATCAAGACCACCGAGCAGCTTCGCCTGACCTTCCAGTTCGGCAAGCGCATAGGTCCCTTCGTCGGCCGTTTCGGCGTCAAGGAGTCGACCGGCGGCGTTGGTGCCGACCTCTACTTGTTCGACGATCGGCTTTTCTTCACCACCGACCTCTACGACATGCGATCGAACCAGTATCCGCGCTTCACGGCACGCGGCTTCCTTTCCCTCTACAAGCGCTACATCTATGTGGTCGGCGGCGTGGACGACGTGTTCAACTACGTCAGGACGCAGGGGACGGCGGGCGGCTTCTTTGACTATTTCTTGGGCGTCCAGCTCTCGTTCAATGACGAGGATCTGAAGGGACTTCTCATGTTTGGGGGCGCAGGTATCGCCTCGTCCGCCAGCAAGTAGCCGACAATCTCACGGTGAAGCTTGACGCAAGGCCAGCGGCTCCTATAGTTACGTGCTCCCTGTTGCGACCTGGGCGCAGCAGGTTCGTCATGCGGTACAAAATCAAAGATATAGGCGAGGCGGGTATTGATGTTTGTGTGGAGGTCACCGAGGCCTGGCTTGCGGCCGAGTGCGCAGATCTTGCCGTCGGTCTGGCGCAGGCCGGAGTTCGTTTGGAAGGGCGACTGGAGCCTGCGGGGGATGGGTATCTTCTGCGCGGCAATTTGCGAGGCGAGATGGGCGTAGCTTGTGCCCGTTGCCTGGAAACCGCGCTGGTGACCGTCGATGCGCCAATGGCGATTTCCTTTGTTGAGAATCGCGAGGATGCCTCTGACGACGAAGACGAGCAGCAAGATGACGTGGTTTTGTTTGAGCATGGCGTGATTGATCTTGGTGGTCCGATCCGCGACGAGATCCTGCTGGCCGTGCCGATGTCGGTCACCTGTCGCCCCGATTGTGCGGGCATCTGTCCTGCTTGCGGGCGCAATCGCAATCTGACGCCGTGCGGCTGCGAAAAACACGCGATCGACAGTTCCAAGCTCGGCGCACTGGCAAAAATCAAGCTTCAGTAGTAACAAGACAGCCGGCTATTTCCGGTCGTAGGGCTTTTGCCCCGTGCGTTACGGGGCCTTTCTGAAAGAGGCAAACATGGCAGTTCCCAAGAGACGTCAATCCAAATCCCGCTCGGCGATCCGTCGAGCCCAGGTCATGAAGCAGCCCGTTCCGCACTTCGTGCCCTGTCCACGCTGTGGTGAACCGCGGCTCTCGCATCGTGTGTGCGCGGCGTGCGGCTACTACAAAGACCGGATGGTGGTGCAGAAGAGCGAAGAGGAGAGCACCTGAAGAAGATCCGTATCGCCGTAGACGCCATGGGGTCTGAAGGGGCCCCGCGCGTCGAGGTTGACGGCGTTCTTTCCGCCGTCGCGGCCAGCGGCTTGGACGTCGTGTTGGTCGGGGAAGAGCCGCGCCTGCGCCAGGCCCTGGAGGAAGCGGGGCCGGCGGCACCGCTCGGACGCATCCAGATTCGCCACGCCCCAGATACGGTGGGCATGGACGAAGCGCCGGCGATCGCATTTCGGCACAAGAAGGCGTCCTCGCTTCGGGTGTGCTTCGACCTCGCCAAGTCGGGCGAAGTCGACGCGGTGGTTTCGGCGGGAAATTCCGGCGCGCTCCTGGCAGGGGCACTCATCGTGCTCGGTCGCATTGGTTCTGTCGAACGTCCTGCCATCGCCACCACCTTCCCGACCCGGACCGGACAGTGCGCGCTGCTCGACATGGGCGCGAACGTCGATTTGCGACCGTCGGTGCTCGCACAGTTTGCGGTGCTGGGCGCGAACTACGCGCGCTTGCAGCACAAGAAGCCTCGTCCGCGCGTCGGCGTCCTGTCAAACGGGACCGAGGAGCAAAAGGGTACCGTCCTTACCCGTGAGGCGTGCAAGCTGCTCAGTCGCGCGTCGGCCAAAGGCGCCGTGGCTGAATTTGATTTTCTGGGGTATGTCGAGGGGCGTGACATCTTCAAGGGAACCGCCGACGTGGTCGTCACGGACGGTTTCACCGGCAACGTGCTCCTCAAGGGGTGCGAAGGGCTGGTCGAATGGATTGGCGAGACGGTGAAGGAAGAAGTGATGCGCGGAAGCCTGATCGAGAAGCTGGGCGCATGGTTGATGCGGCCCGCGTTGCGCAGGTTCAAGCAGCGCTCCGACTACGCCGAGACCGGCGGGGCGCCGCTCATCGGCGTCGACGGCGTGGTCATCGTCTGTCACGGCGGATCTGACGCGCGAGCCATCAAGAACGCGGTCGTGACCGCTGGCGAATACGCCAAGATAGACCTGCGCAGTGAGATCGCACGCTCGATGTCCCTGCACAACTATCTGTGGTCGGAGGTCGAGCTCGCATCCGCCGAGGAGAAGTAGAAGTTTTGCGGGTTCTTTCCGGTCGAGTCGCAGTCGTGACCGGTGCCTCACGCGGCATCGGCCGTGCCATCGCCATCGCGCTCGGGGCGGAAGGCGCGCGCGTGGTCGTCAACTATCAATCGAACCATGGGAAAGCCGCGGAAACCGTCGAGGCGATCACCAGCGCTGGCGGCGAGGCGAAGGCGCTGCAGTTCGACGTGAGTGACGGGGCCGCCGTTGAAGCCGCCATGAAGCAAATCATGACCGAGATGGGTGCGATCCACATCCTGGTCAACAACGCCGGCGTGGCGGTGAACACCCTGACCCTCGGCGCGAAGGATGCGGATTTCAAGCGCGCCCTCGACGTCAACCTGGGCGGAACCTTTCACTGCACGCGTGCGGCGCTGCGTTCGCTCATGCGTGCATCAGGCGGCGGTCGCGTCATCAACGTAACTTCCATCGTCGGTGAGATCGGCGTCGCAGGGCAGGGCCCGTACGCGGCCGCCAAGGCTGGCGTCATTGGTCTTACCAAGAGCTGGGCGCGCGAGTACGCTTCGCGTGGCCTCACGGTCAACGCTGTTTCTCCCGGCGTTATCGACACCGACATGACCGCGAGCGAGATGTCGGAAACGCGCAAGGCCGAGTTGGTCAAGACCATCCCCATCGGCCGAATCGGCACTTCCGACGATGTCGCGCACGCGGTGGTCTTCCTATCCGGGCCGAAATCGGGCTATATCACTGGGCAGGTGGTTCGGGTGAATGGCGGACTTTTCATGTAACCTATGCGTTCCACGACGCTCCCACAAACCGAAGTAGAAGAGGATCCGAGAATGGCTGAGAACATCGAAGAGAAGGTCATGAAGATCGTAGCTGAACAGTTCGAGGTGCCACTCGACAAGGTGGCCCTTAACTCCCTGTTCATGGACGACCTCAAGGCCGACTCGCTTTCCGTGGTTGAGCTTGTGCTGGCCATCGAAGAGGCCTTTGGCCTGGAAATTCCCGACGAGGACGCCGAAAAGATCAAGACAGTTGGCGACGTCGTGAACTACGTGAAGTCACGCGCCAAGTAGGGGTGGCGATGCCACGCAGGGTTGCTGTTACCGGCGTGGGTCTCGTCACTCCGCTCGGGGTTGGGACCGAGGAATCCTGGAAGGGTCTGATCGCCGGTATGTCCGGGATCGGGCCCATAACGCGTTTCGACGCCAGCAAGTTCTCGACCCAGTTCGCTGGCGAAGTTCGCAATTTCGATCCGACGCGCTGGATCAGCGCGCGCGACGCCAAGGCATCAATGGCTGATCCGTTCGTCCAGTACGCGGTTGCGGCTGGATCGATGGCCATGGATCAGGCGGGGCTGGTAATCGAAGGCACACTTGCCGAGAGAACCGGTTGCTTCATCGGTTCCGGAATGGGCGGGCTGACAACCATCGAAGCGACCCACCTGGCGTTGCAAAGCAAGCCGCCTCGCCACGCGTTTTCGCCGTTCTTCGTCACCCAGCTCATCATCAACCTGGCCGCGGGCCAACTGTCCATCAAGTTCAACGCGAAGGGCCCGTGCTACAGCCAAGTATCGGCCTGTTCGAGCGGCGCCCACGCGATTGGCGATGCGTTTCGCCTGGTCCGCAGCGGTGAGATGGATGTGATGCTTTGCGGCGGGAGTGAAGCGGTCGTCACGCCGCTCGGTGTTGGCGGGTTCGCGGCAATGCGCGCTCTGTCGACACGGAACGATGCCCCACAGTTGGCGTCTCGGCCCTTCGACCTCGACAGAGACGGCTTCGTCCTGTCCGAGGGCGCAGGCGTCTTGGTACTGGAGGAAATGGAGCATGCCAAGCGGCGAGGCGCGCACATTCTCGCCGAGATGGAGGGCTATGCCGCGACCGCGGACGCACACCACATCACCGCCCCGAGCACGGAAGGCGAGGGCGCTCAGCGTTGCATGCGTGCCGCCCTGACCGATGCTGGCCTCGATGGCTCGCAGATTGACTATATCAACGCGCACGGGACCTCGACCAAGATGAACGATGCAACTGAAACCCTGGCCGTCAAGAGGGTGTTCGGCGACCACGCGCGCAAGTTGATGATCAGCTCGACCAAGTCGATGACGGGCCACCTGCTGGGGGCCGCTGGCGGCGCTGAGGCGGCCTTCTGTGTGCTCGCGCTCGATCGAGACCAGGTTCCGCCGACCATCAACTACACGACGCCCGATCCCGATTGTGACCTCGACTACGTGCCGAATGTCGCTCGCACCGCCAAGCTGCGCCACGCGCTCACCAACAGCTTCGGCTTCGGCGGCACTAACGCCTGCCTGATCTTCGGCAAAGAACGCGCGTAGTCGCAGGGCTGCGTTGGTTGAGGAGTGATCGGACCCGGCCATGGCCTGGGCGGCGACCCCGACCAAACTGATCGTACGATCTGACCGTTCTCGCGATACACTACGCGTCCACGATGCCTTCCGACCTGTGTCCTTACTGTGGCAAGGCCGCTCACGGTATGGAGTCTAACTTCGAATGCCCGGGGCGTTCCGATCTGAAGACGGTCGCGACCGGTGCGCCGGCCTTTGCGCCACCGGTTGACGCTCGCTTGGACACACCGTCGCCCACGGTCGGAATCTTCGACCCATTCGACAGCAAGGTCACCACCAAGCTCACCCCTGGCACGCTGGTCGGCGAATATCAGGTCCTCGACCGCATTGGTGAGGGCGGCATGGGAACCGTGTACAGCGCCGTCCATCCCATCATCGGCAAGAAGGTCGCTATCAAGGTGCTGGCAGGCCGGCTGGCCAACAACAAGAACGCCATTCGTCGTTTCGTGCTGGAAGCGCGTGCGGTGAACGACATCCGGCATCCCGGGCTGGTGGATATCTTTTCCTTCGGCCAGCTCACCGACGGCCGGCACTACTATGTGATGGAGTACCTCGACGGCCGCAACCTGGGTGACGTCTTGCGTGAGCGGATTTGCTTGCCCGTGGCCGAGGTCATTCCCATCTTTCTCGAAGTCGGAGAGGCGCTGGTTGCGGTGCACGCGAAGGGTATCGTCCATCGCGATCTCAAGCCGGAGAACATCCTTCTGCTGTCCTCGCCACAGCCCGGCGGGCAGAAGACCAAGTTGGTCGATTTCGGTCTGGCCAAGTTGGTCGAAGGGGTTCCTGCGCACTTGAGCAACGGCGGCCCGCGCACGGCTGCGGGCGTCAACGTGGGTACGCCTCACTACATGTCCCCCGAGCAGTGCCGCGGTCTCAAGGTCGATGCACGGGCGGATCTATATTCGCTGGGGATCCTGCTGTACGAGACCCTCACCGGGCGCTTGCCATTCGACGGCGCGACCCCACTCGATATCTGGCAAGCGCACGTCGAAAAGGCGCCGGTGCCTCCGAGCGACATTTGCTATGAAACCATCGGCCCGGCGATGAACGCGATCATCTTGCGGCTCTTGGCCAAGCAGCCCGAGCATCGCTTTCAGAATGCATCCGAGTTTTGTGCTGCACTCAAGAATCTAGGCGACGACAGCCACGGCAAGTCGGTCGTAGGCCTGGGTGGTTCCGGCGACGTGCCCGCGGACATGCGGCAATTGGCACACGCGCTGAGCAGCCGCCAGGTGGCGACGGGCCTGGTGGCTCTGGATGTGGCCACGCGCGGCCCGCTCGCTGCTCGGTCTGGGCGGGAACCGTCAAAGAAGCCGCAGATCTGCGACGAGTTGGCGACCACCAGGAGAGAGATTCCTGCTTTCGCGATGCCCGAAGTGGCCTTTAGCGAGGCGGATCGCCGAAAACAGGAAGAAGAGCGCCGCACCGAGATCGAAGAGCTACGTACGAGTCTTGGCTTGCACATCGACGAGCCGGCGTCGGACAGCCAGGAAGAGCAGCAGATGAGCGCGCTGGCCATCGACCTCGCGCCTTTCGGCAAGCGCGAAGAGGATCCAGGCGATCGGCACCAGAGTGGTCGCGTGCCACTGATGTCGTCCACTGCGCCCAAGGTTCGCCAGGGCATGCGTCCCATCGAGGAGCGGAATCGTCATCTGTCGCCACCATTGTCTCCAGCCGTGCGAGGCGGTGGACGGGGTGTGGTGGCTGATAGCCAGGCCGTCGCGAGGCCGCGCAGGGTTCTGCGCGTGATCCTGGTGGTCGCACTGCTGCTGGCTGCCACGATCGCGGTAGTGATGTTCGTCAAGTAGCCTGGGGCAGGCCCGATGCCTGCATGGCGGATTCGACGGCTGTGATGGTTTTCGGAATGCCGTCGGTCAGATTCTCGTGGCCTTCCTCGGTGACGAGCAGGCTGTCCTCGATGCGAATCCCGCGCACGTCCCGGAAAGCCGCCAGCCGCTCGCGATGCAGGCGGTCCTTTGCGACCTTCATGCGCTCGGGATCCTCGAGAATCGCCGGGACTTGATAGAAGCCAGGCTCGATGGTCACCGCCATGCCGGGAACCAAGTCGCGATCGAGGCGAAGCGCCTTTAGGCCCGGATCGGCCGAGCGTGTCCGTCCGGGCGCGTAGGTCGCGCGGTCGCCCAGGTCGTCGAGATCGTGCACGTCGAGCCCGATGAGGTGCCCGACCCCATGCGGGAAGAACAGGGCGATCACACCATCGCCTACCAACTCGGCGGGGGTGCCCGACAAGATCCCCAGGCCGACCAGGCCTTCGGCGATTTTCTTCGCTGCGA
Organism: Myxococcales bacterium; assembly: GCA_003159055.1. The sequence goes on along the minus strand of PMLH01000251.1, from coordinate 2,958 downwards.
TGCCTTGCAGGTCGAGGTAGCGCCGGCCGGGCCGCACGGCTTCTGCCGCTGCCATCTGCGCGCCAAGCACGACCTGGTAAAGGTCGCGCTGCGTGGGCGAATAGCGTGCGCTGACCGGCCAAGTTCGGGTCACATCACCGGCCCAACCTCCCGCGGTTTCCGCGCCGGCGTCGACCAGCAGCAAGTCGCCTGCCTCCAGCATGTGGTGGTGTGCCTCGTTGTGCAGAACTTCGCCCTGCACCGATACGATGGAGTTGTAGGACGTGGTCATGTTGCGCGCGACCAGCTCCGCCTCGATCGCGGCACGGACGACGCTCTCACGGATGCCGGGGCGGGTGGTGGTGAGGCCCGCCAGGTGAGCCGCCTTGGTGGCACGTGCGGCCTCGCGCAGCCCGGCGATGGCGGCAGCGTCATGAACCAAGCGCATTGCGATGATGGCGTCTGCCAGAGGCTCGTCGATGGGGGCCAGCTTGCCCGGGCGGATTTCGCGTCCGAGGAGGGCCGACTGCTCGACGCAGGTTTCGATGTCGGGCGCCGGCAGGGTCGCTGTCCGCGCCTGCGCAAGGGCGCCTTGCAACCTCGACGACGGCAGGGCGGGCACGCCGATGATCTCGGCCAGCTCGGCGAAACTGGGTTCGGGACCGGTCCAAAGCGCGACGTCGGGGCCAGGCTCGGGCAAGAAGAGCTGCCAGTGCTCGCCGGTCCACAATCCCATCGCCCTCGGAAGGTGCAGCCCGAACAGGTAGAGGAAATGGCTGGCACCGCGGAAAAAGTGCAGCCCACGATAGGTTCCGCGCGGGCGAGGCGCGCTGGCGGCTATCAAGGCTGGGCGGTTGCCGAGGCGGCCTGCGAGTTGCGAGCGCCTGTGTGCACAAGCCTTGGAGTCGAAATACGAGAGATCCATGTCGCGCAAAGTATACGATGCCGGAGCCCCGAATCGGGTGGCGGATCTTGATCGTTCCAGGACTCGTGCCAAGCTAGTGCAGTTCTCGACATGCCCAAGCGAAATCCGCAAGAAGACCGCGAGATAACCACCCTCGAGCGAACCAAGGTGGAGGAGCCAGGTCTGTTCGAAGTCGTGCTCCACAACGACGACTACACCACCCAGGTTTTCGTGGTCTACGTGCTAGTCAAGTTCTTTCACCACGACGCCACCACAGCGAACGAGATCATGATGCATGTTCATACCAAGGGTTCGGGCGTGGCCGGAACCTACCCTCGCGACATCGCGGAGACCAAGGCGAGCCAAGTGGTCGGGTTCGCGCGCAAACACGAGATGCCGCTCGAATGTTCGGTGCGTAGGCAATCATGCTAAGTACAGAGCTTGAACAGGCAGTCCGGCAGGCGCTCGGGGACGCCACCCGACGCAGACACGAGTTCTCCGGGCTGGAGCATCTGCTTCTTGCTCTCCTCGACGACCGCAGGACCGCCGACGTGATCAAGAAGTGTGGCGGGGCCTTGCCGCGCTTGCGGGCGAAGCTGGAAAAGTTCCTCTCCACCGCGATCCCCGTCCTACCGACGCCCGAGCCGGCGCAGGCCGACGGTGAACAGCACGAAGTCGCCCCTGAAGCCGACGAGCCACACCACGCGCAGCCGAGCCTTGGCTTTTTGCGGGTCATTCAAAGCGCGGTGAACCACATTATCGGCGCAGGCCGGGACGAGGTCCACGGTCCGCACGTGCTGGTGGCGATGTATTCCGAGCGCGACTGTCACGCCGTGCATTTTCTCAAGGAGGAGGGCATCTCGCGTCTCGACATCTTGACTTCCATTTCGCACGGAACCGCCAAGCTTCTGCCGGGCCGCAAGGACGGCTCGGAAGAGGACGCGCCGATGGCTGACGAGGAGCGCGACGATACGCCGGCCAAGGATCCCTTGGCGGAGTATGCGGTCAACCTGAACCAGCGGGCGCGGCGAGGCGAAATCGATCCACTGGTTGGTCGGCACAAAGAGGTCGAGCGCGCGTTGCACGTGTTGGCCCGACGGCGCAAGAACAACCCGTTGTTTGTCGGCGACCCCGGGGTTGGCAAGACCGCCATCGTCGAGGGCATGGCAGCCCGTATCGAGGCGGGCGAGGCGCCCAAGGCACTGCAGAACACGACCATCTTTTCGCTCGATATGGGCGCGATCTTGGCCGGCACGCGCTACCGCGGCGACTTCGAAGAGCGATTCAAGGCGGTTCTGCGCGCGGTCGAGGAACAAGAGAACGCGGTGGTTTTCGTGGACGAGCTCCACACCATCGTCGGCGCGGGCGCGGTGTCCGGCGGCACCATGGATGCGTCCAATCTGCTCAAGCCACTCTTGTCGAGCGGCCGCATCCGCTGCATCGGCACCACCACCCACAAAGAGCTGCGCGCGCACATCGAGAAGGACCGTGCCCTAGCGCGGAGGTTTCAGACCATCGAGGTGTCGGAGCTGAACGTTCCCGACACGGTCAAGGTGCTGCGCGGCCTGCGCCGCCATTACGAGAAATTCCACGGCGTAAAGTACAGTCCGAAGGCCCTGCGGGTCGCGGCCGAGCTGGCCGATCGCTATCTGCAAGAGCGGAAGCTTCCCGACAAGGCGATCGACTTGATCGATGAAGCGGGCGCGATTTTGAAGCTGCGTGACAGCGGCGAGGGCGAGCGTCCGGTGGATCAGCCGCTGCGGGTGCGGGCGCGCGACATCGAAGCGGTGGTCGCGACCATGGCGCGCATTCCGCCGCGACGGGCGGCATCGACCGATCGCGAGCGGCTGCGCAACCTGGAAACGGAAATCAAGACGCGGCTGTTCGGCCAAGACAGAGCGGTCGAGCGCGTCTGCCAGGCAATTCGCATGAACCGCGCGGGGCTCGGGCAGCCAGGGCGCCCGATTGGGTGTTTCCTGTTCGCCGGCCCCACCGGCGTGGGCAAGACCGAGCTGGCCAAGCAACTCGCTGAGGTGCTTGGCGTCTCGTTTCTTCGCTACGACATGTCGGAATAC
>PMLH01000176.1 GCA_003159055.1 Myxococcales bacterium | reverse complement strand
GCCCGAAAAGCGCTTCGCGTACACGCCGCGGACCACCGAGCGGATGATGTCTTCCGGGTCGTCGTTGCCCGCCGCGAGCAGCGTGTTGGTCATGCGTGGCAGGGGTGGTTGACGGAAGCTTTCGCGGCGTCCGTTTCCGGTCGGCTTGGTGCCAAAGTGGCGAGCCGAAATGCGATCCTGCATGTAACCTACCAAAATCCCATTTTCGATAAGGACGTTGCGCCCGCCTGGCGTGCCTTCGTCATCGACGTTGATGGATCCACGCGCGCTGGCGATGGTCGCGTCGTCGATGACGGTGCAAAGCGGAGAGGCGACCTGCTTTCCGAGCTGGCCTGAGTAGTTCGACGTTTGCTTGCGGTTAAAATCCGCCTCCAGACCGTGTCCGACTGCTTCGTGCAGCAGAATGCCGGATTCGCCCGCCGCGAGCACGACCTCCATCGGTCCGGCAGGTGCCTCTTCGGCATGCAGCATGGCCACCGCCAGCCGCGCCGCTTCGCGACCGTGGTCCTCGGGCGTCGAGCCGGGCTCCTCGAACAGGTCGAGGCCGCGCCGTTTGGCGGTTCCCGATCTGCCGGTCTGGCGCTTGCCCTTTTCCTCAGCGACGGCGCTGACGGCCAGCCTGACCATGGGCTGGCGATCGCGAGCCATGACGCCCTCGGAGCTCACCACCAGAACATCGGCCCAACCCTCTACGAAACCCGCTTCGACTCGAATGATGCGCGAATCGTAGGCACGCGCAGCCGCGTCGGCGCGCCGGAGCAGCGCCACCTTCTCTTCTCCGGCCCGTGCCAGCGAAAGCTCACGCACGGGGTAAAAGCTCGGCAGTGTGGGCGCTGTCAACGATATCGGCGCGGCTCGACCTCCCTGCGCAGCGATCTGCGCCGCGGTTCGCGCGGCCTCCATCATGCGTGCCTGGGACAGCTCCTCGGTGTAGGCGTACCCAGAAGCCTCGCCCCGCACCACCCGAATGCCCAGCCCAAGGGTGATGGCGCGTCCTACGGTGCGGACGCGCTGTTCTTCGAAAGAGAAATCAGACGCGGACTGGTATTCGAAATACAGGTCGGCGTGCTCGCCTCCCGTCGACAATGCGACACCCAGCAAGCGCTCGGCGAGCTGGGCGTCGATGGCATCGAGCGGAGTCAGAGGGTAGGCAGAGCTGGATTCGGCGTGCGGCGCACGGTTCGCAGAGGACATCGGTGCTTCGATAGTGACGTACCGGGGCTATCCCGACCAGGAGAATTCCGCTCGAAAATTGATAAGCAAGGCTAGGACTTGGTCGGCGACTTGAAGGACGAGCTGACGGACGAGCTGACGCCCAGATCCTCGCCGCTGACGGTGCGAATCTTGGTCAAGCCGCGCACCTCGACCTGCCGGATGCGTTCGCGAGTCAGATTCAAGATCGCACCAACTTCTTCCAGCGTGATGCCGCCACGGTCGGCGACATCGAGCGCGCAGGTCTCGGCCATCTCCCACACCTCGAGGTGCGGAAAGTTCAGCTTGATTGCACCGCTCTCCGGATTCACGTCGAGATAGAGGTGATGCTCGCAGCTCACGAACGGGCACGGCCTCGCCATGCTTTGACATTCCGCGCGCAGCTTCGGTCGATCGATGTCGTCGGGATAGACGAGCGACATCGCCAGCCTCTTCTCGTCGCGGGTCAACCGCTTGGGCGCGATGGTCTTGGAACGGAAGCGACCGTCGCGCGACGGACGAACCTTCATCCGGATCTTCGCCACCTCGGGCTGCGGCATTTCTTCCGGCACCGGTTCTGCTACTTCACCCTCTACTTGGTTTTCCAGTTTCTCGTCGTCCATGGCTCTTTTCCTTAGGCGTGGTGAACGGGGACCACGTCAGAACAGATCGCTGCCGCCCCCGACGGCAGTGCCCGCAACCTTTGCGCCGGTGCGAGCAGACAAACTTGCTTCGACTCCTGAGATCCGCCGGACCAGCTCGCCGGCGGCTTGTTTGGCGGCGACGATCTCGGCTTCGATGGCCGCGCGCCGATCCGGGGCGAAGTGCGGCCCTTTCGCCTCACGCTCGAACCCGGCAATCAACTCTCGTACGCCCTTCTCGACTCGCTCGATTTCGTCCTTGAACTGGGCAAACGACCGCTGGATGTCATCGATGGTGAGATCCGCGGCCATCATGACGCGCACCTGGTTCACCCGACGCACGACATCGGCGGGATAGATCCCGCACGACCCACGGTGCTTGCCTTTGCGCCCGACACGAACCGAGCGCGGAAGAAGACCAAGCTGCACATACTTGCGCAGGGTCGCTTCCGAGAAGCGAATGCCACGCGCAGTGAAGACATCGACGATCTGACGTGAGGTCAGCCCACCCGGGGACTGGCGCTCGATTTCGTCGATCTCGTCGTCGACCAGAAGTCCAGCCGCCCGGTTTGCGGAAACCGGGAGCTCGCGACCGGACGGGTCCTGGTGCTTCTCCATGCTAGGATATTGAATGTATTCTATTCACAAGAATCTATTCAATATACAAACTTACTAAGAGTTTGTTCAGGTGGGGCAATGAAGGCCTTCGCGGCTGCACGAGGCGCGCGGCTGCAGAACAGCAGCGGGCCACCGTCGCAGCCATCCCGCGAGCGCCGCCAGGGAATCACGCGCACCCAGGTCACGCGCCGGCGAAGCCACTGCAGCCAACGCCATCGAGCGAGCGTCGCCGAAGTGACCGGCCTCTGGTTGGTAAAGCCCAGACCTTCCGGGCCAGCGCGAGCGACGCGCCCGTGAGCGCTAGGAGCCTGTCGCGGTAA
>PMLH01000595.1 GCA_003159055.1 Myxococcales bacterium | reverse complement strand
CTGGTCGTCAGCCAGTTCACCCTTGCCGGCTCGACCCGCAAGGGCAACCGGCCTAGCTTCGATCGCGCGGAGGATCCCGCCCTGGCCCAGAGGCTCTACGAAGGCGTGGCCGAACGCATCCGCAGCGAGGGCATCGAAGTCGCCACCGGCCGCTTCGCCGCCGATATGAAGGTCGAGCTGGTCAACGACGGCCCGGTCACGTTCATCCTACAGGCCCGCGGCGGCGCCCTGGTCGGCGAGTAGATCAGGCGTAACTGACCAGCACTTCGACGGGCACGTCGCCCAAGCGCTTGCGGCCTTCGAGGAAGTCGAGCTCGATAACAAAACTGGCGACCACGACTTTGCCGTCCAGGTGCTGCAGAAGCTTGATGGCGGCGCCAGCGGTGCCGCCGGTGGCGAGGAGGTCATCGACCAGCGCCACGCGCGTGCCGGGCGCGAAGGCGTCTTCGTGAATCTCGATGGCGTCTGTCCCGTATTCGAGGTCATAGCGTTCCTGCCGCGTCTTCCACGGCAGCTTGCCGGGCTTGCGGATGGGGACGAACCCGATGCCCAGCTCGACCGCAACGTTGGCGCCGAAGATGAAACCGCGCGATTCGATCCCGGCGATCATCTGCGGCCTTTGCGCCGCAATCCGCTCGCTCAGCTGCCGGATGCACAAACGAAAGGCCGGCCCGTTGCCGAGCAACGGCGGCACGTCACGGAAAAGAACGCCGGGTTTCGGAAAGTCCGGAATGTCGCGGATCAGGGACCGAAGATCGGATGGACTTGGCATGGCCGTCTTCTACTTCAAACCGGGCAAGAACTGCATCGGATCCTGCGGGGTTTCTCCACGGCGAACTTCGAAATGCAGGTGCGGGGCCGTCGAGCGTCCGGTGTCCCCCACCCGTGCGATTTCTTGGCCGACCGTCACGCCATCGCCAGCGTGAACCAACAGCACGGAATTGTGCGCATAGACGGTGACCAAGCCGTCACCGTGGCGGATCACCACCATGTTGCCGTAGCCGCGCACCTGGTCGCCCGCGTAGATCACGGTGCCGCCGGCCGCTGCGTAGACCGGGGTTCCTATCGGGGCAGCCATGTCGATTCCCTCGTGATCCTTGCCCCAGCGCTTGCCGAACAGCGAGCTCAGTCGAGGCGTGGCGACGGGCCAGCGCAGAGGGGCGTTCGAGGTGGCGCCTCCCGGCGGAGGAGGAGCGCTGTTCGTAGACGGGACAGCCTCGGGGCTGTTGTTCTTTTCCGGGGCCGCGAGAACGAATACGGGCCGGCCCGGTTCCAGCGCCTCGTTCTTGCGAAGCCCGTTGATTTCCAAGAAATCCTCGAGGGGAATGCCCGTCTGGCGAGCGATGGACGCTGAGGTTTCCCCCTGCGCGACGATGTGCCAGGTGCCCGGCAGGTGCTCGCTGTGCAGGGGCTGGTCGGCGCGGCGCTCCGTGCTTCCACAGCCGAGAGCTGCCAAGCAACAAAACAACAGTCCGGGGCGGAGTCTTCCGAGGCCCATACCTCCTTCACCCCTACATCGTCCGGCGCGCGCAGTCTACCTGAACCGTTTCTGTTGCCGGTTCGGCCTCGGCTTCCACCTGCTGCCCGCAATTCGCCCCTTGGGCCTCCCGAGCGTGTTCAAGCCGACGAGACACCCGGCGGGCGCATACGGTAGCGGCGCCTATCCTTTTCTGCGGAGGTCTGCTAGCTTCCCGCAAAGCATCGTGGCTGAACGACGCACGCTCTCCAGATGGATGTGGCGTGACGGCTGGGTTGATTGGTCCGGTGCCAGGATAGGGTTCGGGCTACTTCACAAAACACGAAGGAGAGAGTATGCGATCTACGTTAACTTGGATCATGACGGCTTTGGTAATGGTGTCTGCCCTCGGGCTGGCTAGCTGCGGCAGTAGCTCGACGGACAGCTCGAAGTTCGTTGGAACCTGGCAGTTCACCTCGGGCACGCTAACTATCAATTGCCCCGGGCTGGCGACGAGCACTCAGGCCGTGACCGGAAACGTCACAGTCAGCGCCGGCAGCACATCCGACTTGGTGGTGGTTGACAGCCAGTGCTCCCTGAAGCTCACTGTAAGCGGCGGAACCGCCAGTGCACCCCCCTCTCAGATGTGTACCACGACGGACGCTACCAGCACGGAAGTCGACACATTCAGCGCGGTCGTCTTCTCGACCGCCGATGGCAAGACCGCGCACCTGAGCACGACATTCACCGCGGCCTACACGGAGGGTGGTGTGAGCGAGACTTGCACCGCCACCGAATCAGCGGACCTGCAAAAGCTCTAGCAGCTGGTCGTGCATCCGGAACCGTAGCCGGATTCGGCTTCCGGCCCTCGGTTCCGGCTACCGTTTCACGCTCACATCCGCGCCCAGGCCCTGCAGCAAATCCGCGAAGGTCGGAAAGGACGTGGCGATGTCCTCGCTCGGCACGGTCGTCTCTTCCTCCGACAGCATGCCCAAGACGGCTCCCGCCATGGCAATGCGGTGGTCTCGGTCAGGCTTCACCTCGCCACCCTTGGGCGGCAGGCCTCCGCTGCCAGCCACCGTGAAGCCATCCGGCGATTGTTCGACCTTGATGCCGGCCCGCTCCAGCTCGCGGGCGATGCAGGCGATGCGGTCGGACTCTTTCACTCGCAGCTCGCCGAGGTCCGAAAGCTCAGAGCGTCCCACGGCGAGCGCGCAGGCCACGGCCAGCGCCGGGATCTCATCGATCGAGCGCAAGGCCAGCTCGCCCGAGATCTTGGTCGCACGCAGCGGGCCCGCCCACCGCACCCGCACCCGCCCCATCGGCTCGCCCATGGCCTGTCCAGTCTCAACCACCTCGATGCTGGCGGACATCGCGCGCAGCACGTCCAGGACGCCGGTGCGGGTCGGGTTGAGCCCCACGTGCTCGACGGTGACGTCGCTTCCGGGCACCACGGCGGCCGCGACCAGAAGAAACGCCGCCGAGGACAAATCGCCGGGCACCTCCACCGTCATCGCCTCAAGCTCGCCATTCCAGCCCGCGGGATCGACCTCGATCTGTCTGGTCTCTGCGTTGGCTCGAATCGGCGCACCCAGAAAGCGCAGCATCCGCTCGGTGTGGTCGCGCGAAAGCCCAGGTTCCTCGAGGCGGGTCTTCCCCGTCGCCTGCAGGCCCGCCAACACCAGCGCGCTCTTGAGCTGTGCGCTCGCAACCGGCAGCGCGTAGTCAATCCCTTGCAGTTTCCCGCCACGAATCACGATCGGTGGCAGAAGGCGATCGCGATTGGCGGGGTCGATCCGGCCCTCGATCTGCGCGCCCATCAAACGCAACGGCTTCGCCACGCGCCCCATCGGACGCCTGGACAAGGACGGATCCCCCGCCAGCGTGCTTTGGAACGGGCGGCCCGCGAGGAGCCCGCAGAACATCCGCATGGTGGTCCCTGAGTTTCCACAATCGAGCGCGCTGGCCGCCTCGCGCAGCCCCGCAAAGCCGACCCCTTCCACCGATGCGGAGGCGCCGGAAACACGAATGGGAACACCCAGGGCCCGCAAAGCGCCGGCCGTGGAAGCGTTGTCACCCCCAAGGCCAAGCCCGCGAATCTCGACCGTGCCTCGGCAAAGCGCGCCGAAGAGCAGAGCCCGATGCGAGATGGACTTGTCCCCGGGCACGCTGCACACGCCACGCAAGGCTGGGCTGCGACGTACGCGTAGGGTTTCGTGCGGCGTGTTCGAATCCGCGTTCATGGTTGCTGCCTCTCCTGGTTCGGCTTGTCGTCGCTGGTCTTTTCTGCCCGCATCTTGGCAAGTGTCTCGGCCACGATGCTCATCCTGGTGGAAATCTCGCTTCGTTCTCTTTCCGACACGTGAAGGCTTGCTTGCACGCGGCTATCTTTCGCCGAAAGACGCAGGGAATCGAGCACGCTGCCCAGCCCAAAGGCGGCCACGAGCGGCCGGGTTCTCACCTCGCGGATGCGCTCGACAAGTCGAGCCGCCAGGTCACGGGCCTGCATCTCGGTGCGAACCACCCCCGTTGCCGTCACATCAAGATCCGCGTCCAGATCGATACGGCCGCCAAACTCCTCCAGGGCCTCGCCTTCGCCCATCTCCTGCTTCAACGCTTCCCGCGTAGCAGGTTGCAAGCGAACGTAGAGGGAAACCACCGGCACGGTCGACGCCCTGCCTCGGTCGATCTCACTGCGAAGACGCTTGAGCCACGCCTCGGATTGGATCCCAGGCGCGATGCCCATGTGGCAATCGATAGCGGCACGCACCGCGAGGGCAAAGCCCGAAATCGCGATGCTCTTTCCGACGAACGCCATGGCTTCATCGCCGCGCACCAGTAGCTCGGCGCCACGGTAGGTCGAACCCTCGATCCTTTCGCCGCTGCCTCGGAATCCCTTGCGCAAGCCCTCGCGGTCGACTTTCCCTTGCGCGACAAGAACGCTGGCCCCGTCGCGCAAGCTCGGCAGCTTGGCAAATACCACCCGGTCCATGCTCCGGATCGGGCCCAGGCCGGGGTCGTTTGCGGCAGCATCGGCTGGCGAAACCTTGTCGAAGCTCGCGCGCGTCCACGGCGACTGGCGCAACTTCGCCAGGTCAGCGAAGAGCACCAAGTCCGCTTCGGCCGGAACCATCGCCCAGACGTCGTCTTCGTCGAGCATCACCCGCTCGTCCGGCGCCGGACCGGGCGCGCCAGCGGCCGATTCCGCGCAGCTGGCCCCAAGAACCAACAGCAGAACCTTGGCCAAACCCGACAGCCCTCGAAAATCTCGCTTCATCCCTTGACCAACTGCTGCCGTGCGGATTGCCCCTTCGCCAAGAGGCGCTCCAGCTCCGCGGCGTCGCCCTTCGCCACCGCGACTTTGAGGTCGCGCACGTTGATTTCCAGCTCTTCCATCAGTGGCACAAGGTTCTCGGCGTTCGCCAAGAGGATGTCGCGCCACACCGCCGGGCTTGAGGCTGCGATTCGGGTCGTGTCGCGCAGGCTGGTGGTCGGGCTCGCTTCGTTGGTCGTGTTGGCCAGGAAGGAAAGCGACGGAACCAACGAGCCCGCGAGCGCGTATGCAGCCACATGCGGGAGATGACTCTGCGCCGCCATCAGGCGATCGTGGGTTTGCGGATCGATGGCGATCACGCGGCAGCCAATCCCAGCCCAGAACGACTGCGCGGCAGCCAGGGCCCGAGGCGCGACGTGGCTGGGAGGGCAAAGGAAGCAGACCCGCCCCGAAAAGATTCCGGCATCTGCGCATTCGACGCCACTGAACTCTGCCCCCGCCATCGGATGACAGGCGACGAATTGCCCTGCTGGCAGGGAAGCTTCGGCCGCTGCGACAACACCTGTCTTGACGCTGCCGACGTCGATGACCGTGGCGTCGGTCGGCAGCACATTTCCCAATTCCCGGAGGATGTCCTCCAAGCTTCGCACTGGAGCTGCCAGCAGCACCAGGCTTGCGTCGCGGACCGCTTCGGCAAGGGTCGACACGCTGGCGTCGAGGACGCCCATCTGCTGGCCGGTGGCGCCGGCGCTGGCCGAGACGTCGTAACCGACGACACGCCCAACCAGCCCAGCCTGGCGGGCCGCCAACACGGCCGAGCCGCCGATGTAGCCGACGCCCAGCAGCGCAAGACGGGGAAAGAGGGGCAACAATGACAAAGCTCGCTGAGAGTATCAGGTCGGGGGAGCAGTCGGAAAGGCTGACGCGTGGGGAGCGGCCGAGCTT
>PMLH01000303.1:15392-15578 GCA_003159055.1 Myxococcales bacterium | reverse complement strand
CTTCGGGTTTCACTGGAATGGCGGTAATTCCGCCCAAGTCGACAACGGCGGAACCTCTGGGTACGACTGGGCCTACTACGGACTCCAAAAACAGTCGAAGAACGGCGCCATATTCGTCGCGCCCGATGGGCTCAAAGCCGGCTGGGCGAATTCTGGCGGACAAGACCTGACCTTCACCGACGACAT
>PMLH01000303.1:0-15303 GCA_003159055.1 Myxococcales bacterium | reverse complement strand
CTGGCAGATGGTCGGCACCGCGGATACAACATGTACCGAGGCCATGGCAACACCGCTGCGGGACAAGTTCGTTAAGAACAACGCCTGCACCGCCCAGACCCCACCTCAACCGGCTGCAGGCAGTCTGACGCATACCTGTACCAACTACTCCGGATGCTCGGCCGGGCATCCCATCCGTTGGTGCGTGCACGGGTCAGGTCACACCCCCGCTCCGATAGATGGAAACTCGTCCCTCTACGGCCCCGGCTCAGCCTCCTGGGTACCGCAAGACCTGTGGCCGTGGTTAACGTCGCTCTAGCTATGTTTGGCCGCCGACCATTTTCCGACCGTCAGCTCGCCTGATTGGCAGTTCTGGTTCTTCACTCACTCTTCGTTACTACAATGGCAAGTCCAGGACAGTAACCTGAAGTAGGCAATAGCCTGCGTCCGGGTCACGCGTCTTGCATTCCCCCGAATCCATTCCCACCGCTGCCGGCTGCCCAGCCAGCTCCTTCGCCAATACCTCTGTGCTATCCTGCGTTGGTAATCGCTGCACTTTTATTGAGCGGTTTGCCGCACGACGCACCACTGCCCCCGGACATTGTTTGTAAAAACGTCTTCCATCAGCATAGCATGATGCGGCAATACGATTTCCCTATTTGATGGTCTCCAAGGAGTCGCGATGAAAGCATTTTCAAGATTCTCATTCGGATTGGCCGCAGCGATTCTTATGGCCGCGCAGCCCGCCTGCTCTTCCAATCAGTCCGGCGGCGGAAGCGGTGGTCGGGTTACCGGCGGCAACCCTGGCGCGGGTGGGAGCACCGGAAACGGTGGCGCAACCGCCGCTGGCGGAATCACCGGATCCGGGGGCGTCTCTGGCAACAGCGGCGGTACGGCCGGCAGCAAGGACGCGGCCGCGGGGGGAGCAACCGGTGCGGGCGGCACGGTCTCCGCCGGCGGCATAGTCGCGTCAGGCGGGACCGCAAGTGGCGGAGAGGTTTCGACCGGCGGCAAGGATGGTGGTATGGGCGGAAGTGCGGCGGGTGGAGCCGGTGGGTCGGTCCCAGATGCGGCGCAAGGCTCGGGTGGCCAGACCAGCGGCACGGGTGGCGCCGGTCCAGGAAGCGGAGGAGCACCCCTCACCGGCGGAAGCACGGGTTCCGGAGGCAACGGCCCGGGCGGCAGTACGGGCACGGCTGGCGCCACGGGCGGGATGACGGGATCCACCGATGGCGGAACGACAGGCATCGTCTCCTGTCCTGACTTGCCAGGCGCGCCCAAAAGTCCTCTCTATTCGATCACCGCCAATGGCACGCCTCTATTCGTGGAAAAAATGACCAATTTCGCGTCGGAGATGCAGGTCCACTACGCCCACGCCTCTCTGTCAGGCGCGGGCTCCGCGACCATCGCCGTCACCGTCAGCGAGACCTTTAGCTCGTACAAGTTGAGTCCCAAGAGCAGGCAAATTGCCGCCACCAAGAGCGGCAACACCGTAACCTTTAGCAGCGGCCCCAATTACCTGATATTCCAGCCGGACGCAAAGGAGCTTCTGTTCATTCTCCTCGATACGGAAGAGGCGAATCCGCCCCACGTGGGCGACGCCAACGTGAAGAGCCTCGCCGACTACACGGTGGACAACACGGGTGCGACGCTGGTGACGTCTAAGATCCAGTCGGCCATCAACGCCGCATCCGGCGCCACCCAGAATATCCTCTATGTTCCCCCGGGGAGGTACAAGGTTGGCGAGCTGTGGCTCAAGAGCAACATGACAATGTATCTCGCCTGCGGCGCCATCATCTCTGGCTCAAGCTCAACGGGGGACTTCAACACCGGCAGCGGCGGGATCGACATCGAAGGCGCACAGCACGCGCTGATTCGGATGTATCAAATCAAGAACACGAACATCTTGGGTCGCGGGGTCCTCGATTCCAATGGTCACACCATCCGCGCCGCAGGCCTCAATGCCAACCTGCTGAAGATCGAGCAAAGTTCCAATATTACCGTGGATGGGATCGTGTCGAGAGACCCGGGCTACTGGAACACGCTCGTCTATCGGAGCGATCAGGTGACGATCCAGAACTACAAGGTGATCAACTGCCGGCCGACCACGGGCTCAACATCGTATAACCAAACTGACGGCGTGGATTTCGACGAGTCCACGAACGGCACGCTAACCAACGCCTTCCTATATACGGGCGATGATGGCATGGCCCCCAAGAACGAGGACAGTAGCGGAACTATCAACACCAAGAACATCCTTCACGAACACATCGTGGTTTACAACAATTCCGTGGGCTGCAAGATTGGAACGAAGAGCATGGGCCAGTCGATGGACGGGATCACCTTCAAGGATATCGATGTGGTGAAAGCCGGGCGAGCCATGACCATCGAGGCCTACGATACGGCCGTGGTGAGTAACACGACATTCGAGGACATCCGCGTCGAAGCCGTCGACAGCATGCTGATCAATCTCGCCTTGGATGTGCCACCGACCTGGCGGACCGCGGCCAATACCGGCTCCTACAAGGATGTCTATTTCACCAACGTGAGCTCGGATGTGAAGCAGGTCATCAGCCTGCATGGGAAGTCGTCGTCCGTGAACATCAACGGCGTCCACTTCAAGAATCTCAAGATTCAAGGTAAGGCGATTACCAGTCAAACCGACTCGAACGCCAGCTGGGATATCAACTCCTACGTCTCGAATATCACTTTTCAGTGAGTGTCAGACTAGAGACCGCAACAATTGCCGCGTTCGGAGACCGGCACCACCAGGACGACGCCCAACATGATGGGGGTTCCGGCTTCGGTGCCGACCGCTGCCATGCTGGACCAGCGACGAACGGTGTCGCCAATTTGCACGTAGACAGCTTGCTTTCCGTCGAGTAGGGCTGCGGCGGGTCCCTTGCCGCTGAAAACGACGGTAACTTTGCCCTGGGCGTCCACTCTTGAAAGGACGTGACGAAGGATGGGACCCTCTCTCTCAGACAAGCAGTCGCAGCGATCGACCGTCGACAAGACCAGGCGAATGCCGCTTGTGCGATCGACAAGAATGTCGTGAATAGCGGTCGCGTCGGCGTGCAGTCGATCCAGTTGAACGTCACCGGCCTCACTGATCAGTCGGCCCTTGCGAACATACTGGTCGGGCGGCGCAATTCCCAGGAGCGATCCGCGAAAACCAACGGCCATGGACATCTCAGCGTCCGTTGCGTTGTTCGCCGCCGTCTTCTTGCCACCAACGGTTTCCCATTCCGAAAGACATTTGGGGCCCGCGTAGCAGTCATGCACCCTAATTGTGGTTCCTCGCGAACCACTGTGTAGGTCCAGCATGTCGGCCATTGTCCTGCTTTCGCCGTAGCGCCAGCGACTTGGAGAACTGCTCCCCTGGCCCAGGGGAAAGACGAGCAGGTCGATTGCCTCAAGCTGAGGGCAATAGTCGCTGCGACAGTCGTCCACACGGAACTTCACGACGGCAGCGGTGCCTGCCTTGGGGTGGACCAGCACGGCGTTGGCGCCTTCGACGCCCGGTTCGAGCGGCAAGAAACGACCGGTCTCGTGCAGGTAGACGCCGCCGCGGAGGGTGTGGCTGTGCCAAATCTCCTGACTTCCCCGCGAACCGCGCGACATCATTGAGGGCAGACCGTCGCTCATCGCCTGTCGCCAGAGCGCCTCGATCGCCTGCGCATGCTGGCGCAGTCGTGCGCCGTCCGCGCTGGCCCTTAGCTTCTCGAACACCGGATCCCTTTCGAAGCGCTGAGCGAAAGCGGGCGAATCCAACTCCAACAACCAAGCCACTTCGCTGCAGGTTTCGGCAAGCGCGCCCTCGGTGGCGTGAACTGTGGCCAGCAGGTAGCGGACCTTGGGGTCCTCCGAGTACCTCGCTGCCAACGGACCGAGCGCTTTCTTCGCCGAGACGAGATCCTTGTTAGCCAGCGCCCTCTTCACAACCTTGAGCGCCTGAAGGTCGGCGCGGGAAAGCTCCGGCGGCAAGGCCCGATAGCCAAGTCTCGCGAGAGTGGGCGGTGCCAGCATGCAGGTTCCTGGCTCAGAGTCACCCGCTTGAGCCGAGCTCGTCGCTGCCAATGCCGCAAGCCCGGTAAGGGACAGTAGCGTTTTGCGCATGGCCCCCACCCTTGTCCTCTCCCCTACGACCTCATCGCGTCGGGCGTACTTCGGGTTCGCCTTCCTGGTCACGAGTCAAAATCAAGCCTTTCCGCGCTGATGAGGTTGGCAGTGAACCGATCTTGCATTTCTCCAACAGAAATCCATGTAAGAAGTGGGAGAGTCTTCGGCGTTCCAAATGGGAAGGGCAGAACCTCTGCTGTCGCCGGCTTGCCCTTATATGTGACCGGAACCTTGTCGGTAATGAAGTGGCCGCCGTCCAGGGGCAGTACGCGCGGTCCGCACTTCTTGATTCCTTGACAGCCCCAAGATTTCTGTTTCTTCTTCTTGCTGTCCCAGCCAGTACCATCCTGCTGGCCGCCATCGACGCTCGTGAAGGAAATTTCGGTCGCGGGTGAACCGTCGGCGTCTCTTACAATCGTGTTGCCATCGTCATCGAGCTCGATCTTCTTGTCGATCTCGCAAACGGTGAACATGTGTCTGTGTTTCTGCTTTTGGACATCGTACAAGTAGAACACATCGCCAATCTTCGGCCAAAATGTCTTTGCCGTGAAGCCCTTTCCAAATGGCTTGCAGGCTCTCGAATCAATACTTGTCAATCCTCCAAGCACGTCGCCATGGTACGCGTCGTTCAGGAGCTTGAACTTCGGATTTGGTTTCTTGGGATTCGGCTCTGGATCCCGCAACCCACAGAGCCACCAGGTGTTCCTGACCAACATTCCGCAAGACGAAGACTTGTCTTCGTTGTTGTCCGTCCAGCTGGTTCTATAGGCATCGTCCCAGGTGACCACGTCCAGATACGCGGCAGCCCGCTTTGTTTCGAGCTTGTTCTTGGGATCGGACAGATAGGAACCTCCTTTGGATCTGTTCAGGCCAAGATTGTCCAACTGTGCAAGGGTACGCACGATGGTTTTTCTGAATTCGTCTTCGCTTAGGTCGCAGAGTCGGGTGCCAGGGGCCTCCGAGAAATTCAGGTAGTCTGGGGCAGAGGCTCCCCCTCGGTTCTTCACCTCATTCTTCTTCAGATCGAAATAACTCGGCCTGAAGCCCGTCGCCGTTGTTAAACAATGCGCATCCGCAGGAATGTCACCCATTTGTTCTCACTCATCCGTAGTTGCGAACAGGAAGTCAAGATCCGGGACATCTTCTGCGGCCTCGGGCGCCCTAGCTCCGTCGTCGCTGTCCGATTCCGAGGTCTCGTCGAACGGCACCGTCTTCGCCGTGGGGTAGGTCAGTTTCGTGTCCGGTATCGAGAGCCCTTTTCTCGTTGCGTGGATCGTGTACTCACCGGCCTTGAGGCCAAAGAGCGAAACGAAGCCATGGTCATCTGTTTCCGCCTCGCCGCCGGTCGGACCTTCGTAGGTAACCTTGGCCCCCGCAATTGGCCTCTTGCTGCCATCGACAATCCGCACGTGAATGCCGTGATGCTCGAAGCTCTTCGTTTCGGTCAGCTTCTTGATCCATTCCGGATAGCCGGACGAGCCCGCGCTTGAAGTCTTGCCCGCGGGCTTGGGGTCGATGGTCTTGTCGAAGAAGAACACTTCAATCCTGCGGTCATCGGGCTGCAGGCCGTCCGCCGTGATGGTGTCGTCGAAGTGCCCTTCGCAGCCGTGCGTGGCAGGCACGATATCGGCGGCAAGGGTGGTATCCTCAAGGTCCATGTAGGCGGTGACCAGCGCTTCGCAGGTCTTGGAACCAGGCATGCCGTCAACGACGAGGTTTCCACCCTTTGCCTTGTTGTAGTGCTGCTGGAAGGCTTTCACGGCCGCGACGGTCCGATCGCCGGTGATGCCGGAGGCGTTGCCCTTGTAGAAGGGATCGCCGCCTTGGGGCAGGGCCGACAGCATGAGCTGAACTTCACGCGTGCCCCAGCGAGATTGCTTGGGCTTGCTCTCGTCGAACCAAGCAAGCCAGGGGTTGGGTTTGCTGGTCAGGTAGGCGGCCAGCATTTCGGCGCGCGCGAGAGCGATATCCATTCCCGCGAGCTCCTCGTCGCCTTCGGCGTGCCCGACAATGAGAACCTCGGCCGATTCATGCTGCCGGTGCATGTCGATGACGATCTTGATGCCAGGGAGGGCCTGTGGAAGCAGGAAACACTTGTTGGCATCGAACATCATCCCCACCATGCGGACCCGGGTGGCGACGGTTTGCTCTTTGGGGGTCTCGGCCTCTGTCCCGGCAGCGCGTGGCGCCCCATCGGAACCCATCGGAATGGTGTGGTCGGCCTCCCCTTCGTCGCCTTCCTCCGGGGTCAGCATGCCCGGTTTGGGCGCCGCCTTGGTAGGGGCCCCAGGCAGGCCCATTCGGACCGCGAGGATCATGCTGGCCGTGTCCTTGTCGATTTGGTCACTGACCGCATTGATCGGGGGCGCGCCCGACTTGCGCGTGCCCGTGAAGAAATGGCGCTTGAAGCGGTCGACTGCCTGCCGCGTGTATTTGTCGAACTCGCCGTTCACCTTCACGCTGTAACCGATGCCGAGCAAATCGCGCTGCAACTCGACGATGACCCCCGACACGTCCTTCCGCTTCTTGCCGCCGAAGATCTTCTTTTTGTCGCTGTCTCCAGACCTGAGGGGATCGCTGTAGCTCTCGAAATAGCCGCCCCAGTCGTCCTCGACCTCGATCCCGGCCTTGGGGATCATGCCAAGCTTCTCTGCCTCCAGTCGCGTCCATTCGAACATCGGGCCCGGGCAGTTGGGGCGGGCGGAGCCCAGCAGGTACTTGTCGTCGTCTGTCGTGCGCACGTCAGAGTGGGCAACGATGCGGTGGGGCTCAAGCTGGTGTTCCTCGATCAGTGCGCCAAGAAGCGCGAGAAGCGAGGCGTACTGCGGCTCGGTGACCGGAGGTTGCGGCGTTTTGTCCTTGGGCTTCGGTTGCCAGTGGACGATTTCGATGCCGATGGCGTTCTCGTTACAAGAGGTTTTCCCGTCCCAGCAGCTGGGCCCCGCGTGGGCGGCTATGCAGTCGTCATTCACGAACTTCACCACGTGGCCCTCCGGATCGATCTCGTAGTGCGGTCCCTTGGCTACGAGGGCCTCACTAAGAGCGCTGCCGATGGTCTTGTCGCCGGTGTGGTGGATGACGATGAGATCGATGGGCTTCTTCCGCTTCTTCACGCCGGCGGTGGTCTTGAGCCAGTCCGGCTTCAGATCGATGCACAGCTCGTCATCCTTGAATGCCGTCACGTGGCCGTGGCTGACCTCGGCGCTCGCGTCGTCCGGATCGAATTCTTCGGCGCTGGCGAGCTGGCCCTTCTTCGAAGAAAACCGAATCGACAGCGGACGGTACAGGCGCGACTCAGTCGAGCTGGTCGAAGGGCCGGCTGGGTCGGTGCTGCTCTGCTTGCCATCGGGAATGACCGTCAGGACGTGCTCACCATCCGTAACCCCTGCAAGCGAAAGGGTCGCTTCCGTTGCTTCCGTCGACTTTGCCCGAGCGGCGACGCGCTGCCGGGTCTGCAGCGTCGGGTCCGGATAGAGCGGGATGGTCATGACCAAGCCAGCGCTGACCTTGTGGGGCTTGTTCGTGGTGGCCTTCTTGCTAGTCACCGCTTTGCCGTCGATTTCAAAGGTCAGACCGGCGATACCCGACCCCGGATACCAACATTCGCCCTGGCCGCCGGAATAGGACGCATAGAAGGTCTCGCGGACGTAGATCTTCAACGCCGGGACGGTCACCGTCGCGGGCGAGTTCTTGGGCGCACTGGCTGTCTTTGCGGGACCGCTTGCCACGGTGGGATATACTACCAGTTACGGGGCCCTTGCTCCACGCAAGCGGTGGCCGAGTCTGCCGCCGCTGACGAGCGTGCGCACAGAGGCCACACGAAACCAGTGGTTGGGCCTCCACTTCCGCGCTAGAGCATGGCTTTTCGCTGCAGGAATGATTTACGCCGACTACAACGCAACCACGCCGGTCGATCCCGAGGTGCGGGCGGCGATGGCGTGCGCGCTGGATGCTAGCTTCGGCAATGCGTCCAGTCTGCACGCTGCCGGGCAAGAGGCGCGGCGCTTGGTCGAGCGTGCGCGCGCGCAAGCCGCGAAGCTGATCGGGGCCGACCCGGACGAGATCGTGTTCACCAGCGGGGGCACCGAGGCCGACAATCTGGCCGTCCTTGGGGTGGCCCACGCGGCTCCGGCTGCCGGTTCCGGCGGCATCGTCACGTCTAGCATCGAGCACCAGGCCGTGCTTGCGCCGTGCAAGCATCTGGAGGGCGAAGGGCGCGCTGTCACCTTTCTGCCTGTCGACGGCGACGGTCGGCTGGACCTCGGCGCGCTTGGCGAGGCGGCGAAACCAGGGCTCGTGCTCATCTCCGTGATGCTGGCCAACAACGAGACCGGGACGATTCAACCGCTGGCCGACGTGGTCAAGGCCGCGTCTGCCTGCGGTGCGATCGTGCACACCGACGCCGTGCAGGCCGTCGGCAAGATGCCCGTCGACGTGAGGGCACTCGGCGTGGCGCTGCTTTCGTTCTCGTCGCACAAGATCCACGGGCCCAAGGGCGCGGGGGCGCTCTACGTTCGGCGCAGTCTTCATTTGGCGTCGCTCTTTCATGGCGGTCGTCAGGAACGCAGCCTGCGCCCCGGAACCGAGAACGTCCCTGCCATCGTGGGTTTCGGCAAGGCCTGCGAATTGGCGAGCGTCCGCCTTGCCGCCGACCGTCGTCGCGTGGCGCTTCTGCGCGACCATTTCGAAGGACAGATTCTCGCTCGCGTCCGCGGGGCGCGCATCAACGGTGGCCGGTTGGGCGACGATGGCCGTCTGCCCAACACCTCCAACATCGCGTTCGCCGGGCTCGACGGCGAAGCCATCACCATCAACCTCGACATGCTGGGCATGGCCGTTTCCAACGGCGCCGCGTGCAGCGCCGTCGATCATGCGCCGTCGCACGTGCTGCTCGCGATGGGACAAGATACCGCCGAGGCGCGTTCGTCGGTGCGATTTTCGTTCGGTCGCGACAACACCGACGAGGAAATCGATCGCGCCGTCGACTTGGTGGTGCAGGCGACCAACCTTCTGCAACAGGTGCGCCCATGAGCGATCGCATCGCAGTCGCCATGAGCGGCGGTGTGGACAGCAGCGTGGCGGCGGCTTTGCTGAAGCAGGAAGGCCATTCGCTGGTCGGTGTCACCTTGAAGTTGCAGGAGTGCCACGACGCCCACGGCAGCAAATCATGCTGCGGAGTCGACGGCATCACGCGCGCGCGCGAGGTGGCCGGGCTGCTTGGTTTTCCCCACTACGTCCTCGACTGCGTGAAGGATTTCAACGAGCTCGTGCTTGCGCCCGCCTGGCAAGACTACGCGGCCGGTCGCACACCCAGCCCCTGCCTTCTGTGCAATGAGCGCGTGAAATTCGGAATCCTGCTTTCGTGGGCCGAACGCCTCGGCATTCCGCGCGTCGCCACCGGGCACTACGCCCGCCTGGAGCGAAACGCGGCTGGACGCCCTACGCTCTTGCGTGGCCGCGACAACGCAAAGGATCAGTCGTATTTTCTCGCGGGACTGTCACCCGCCCAACTCGACCGCGCCATCTTTCCGGTCGGCCACCTGTGCAAGCCTGAGGTGCGCGCGCTGGCGAAAAGCCACAGCTTGCCGAGCGCGGAAACGCCGGAAAGTCAGGACGCGTGCCTGGTCGACCCAGGCCAGTCGTTCGCAGAGATGCTGCGCAAGCGTTTCGACGCCCCGGCGCGCGCAGGGCAAATCGTCGACGAAGCCGGCCAGTGGGTTGGCCAGCACGAAGGCATCCACGTCTTTACCATTGGGCAACGCAAAGGCCTTCCGGCCGGCGCGACCGCGCGTCGTTGGGTGAAGTCGATTTCGCCCGAGACGGGTCAGGTCACGGTCACCAGCCGCGCCGACGAGCTGGTCGGGACGGAATTCGTTGCCAAGAACCTGAACTGGCTCGACGGCGACTTGCCTGCCCGTCCGCTGCCGTGTTCGGTGCAGATTCGCTATCGCCATCCCAGCGCGCCAGCGACCGTCGTCGTGCAGGCCGACGGCGGCCTGCACGTGACCCTGCAAAAGCCGGTGAAGGCCATCACTCCCGGCCAAGCCGCCGTCTTCTACGACGGCGACCGCACCCTCGGACGCGGCTGGATCGGATTGATCTGACGGGGCCTACCAGCCGCCGCAGCCAGAGACGATGATGTCCTGGGTGACGCTGCCGTAGAGATTGTTGAAGTTGGCCACGTCGGGCGCAAAGGCGCAGGGGCCGGTCGGGCGCACGGCGTATGATCCGGGCGGCAGGCCGCCGAAGGTGTAGGTGCCGCTCCCGTCGGTGACGATCTGACCTTCCTGGCTTCCCGCGAGCGTCACCGTGATGCCGGGCACCGGCGCGCCTTGCATGCTCATGACCCGACCGCTGATGGTGACACCGCCGCCGTACATCGGCGCAGGCGCGGCCGGATCGACATAGACCGGACCGCCATGGTGCCGCCAGTAGCCGGGGCTGTATTCCCAGCGATGGCCGTGCCGCCGCCAGCGTGGCGCCTCCCAAGCGTAGCCCGGCTGCGGAGGCGTGACCCATTCGCCTCCAATCCAAACGTGGGTGCCGTTCTCCCAGCCCCAGTAGCCGCCGATCCAAATGTGCGCCGGTGAGGGTCGCATCGGTCGGACTTCGTAGCGCACGCGCGGCGGCGCGACCTCGACGTAGACAGGTGGGCGCGGCGCGAGCGGGCGCCCCATGTGCATGGGCGGCGGCGCTGGGCGAGCCGGCTCGTAGCGGGGCGGCGGCGGCGGCAACGGCCGTCCGTGCTCGACATGCGCGGGTGGCGGCAATGGGTGGCCCGGCTCGTAGCGGGGACCAGGCATCGGACGTTCGGGCTCGCGCGGCGGTGGCATCGGGCGCCCCGGGTGCATCGGCTCGGGCGGATGCACGGCTGGCCGATCGTGTGGCGTCGGGTGCTCCGGGCGCGTCGGCTCGGGCTGCCGCGGCTGTGCCTGCGGTGCATGCTGGTCGTGGTGGTCGCCAGGACCAGCCCCCCAGCCGCGCTGCGGTCCAGGCTGTGGTTGCTGGGGAGGCTGAGACGGCGGCTGCTGGCGCTGCGGGGGCTGCTGGTGCGGTGGGTGCTGCTGGTTCTGCTGCTGCGGTCCCGGCTGGCGTCCGGGCTGACCCTGCGGGGGCTGCTGGGGTTGTCCCTGACGTTGCGGTTGGCGCTGCCCGCCGCCGTGTGGATCATGCGGGACACGATCGTTCTCGTCGGCAGTGGCGCTACCTGTCGCGAGTCCAAGACACACGAGGGCGGAACCGAGCCATCGGAACAGAGGCCGTGCCGAGAGGGCGCCATGGAAGATGTTCATCGGTTTCTCCTTTGTATCATGCTAGGCGTTGCCCCTGCTGCGGCGCAATCGAAACGAACTGCGCTGACTCACTCAACCGGCGGGACAAATCTTCCGAAGATCCGTTTGATGGAATCGCTCGGCAAGACCAGACCAGCGATGACGCAAGCGCTGTTTGACAGCCTGCGATCGCTGGCCTGCATCACCGGATACCTGGGGCAGTACCTCGCAGCCAACGCGGCCTTTACCGCTGCGCTTGGTTGGACCGAGGAAGAATTGCGCGGCTTCGCCTACTACGAGCTCGCTCCCCCGGCCGAACGGCAATTCATGATCAAGTTGGGTTCCGACATCATCCGCAACGTTGCCGGCGAACCGCGAACCTACCAGCGACCCATGCGACACAAGGATGGCGGCTATCGCCTGATCGAATGGACGGTTTGGGCCGATTCGAAGAGTCGCCTTGTCTACGCCACAGGCCAGGTGCTGGGCACGGCCCAGGTCGAGTGAGCGGCGGTTAGAAGTGCCGCTGACCGTCGTAGAAATGTGATGTCGCCAGGCAAGCGCCGATCGCAGCGCTATAGTTGCCGTTCATGACTTCGACTACCTTGGCCGTCTGGTGCAATCTGCCTCTGCCCGACAGCGCGCTCGGCGCGCTCACTTCCGGGCTTTCACCCCACCGCCTGGTTCGCGCCATCGAGGTGCCCACGTACAACCAGCCTTTGGGCCGCCCCGACCGCTTGTTGCCCGAGGCGGACGTGGTCCTCGGGCAACCTGAGGTCGATCAGTGCTTGGCTTCTGCGCGGCTGCTTTGGGTTCACCTGACCAGTGCGGGCTACACGACGTTTGCCAGCGCGGACGTGCGAGCGGCTCTCATCGCGCGCTCGGTGCCAGTGACCACCAGCTCATCGATATATGCCGAACCGTGCGCGCAGCACGCGCTGGCCTTCATGTTGGCCGAGGCCAGGCAGCTGCCGCGTTCGCTGCGCGACCAGCATGGCGATCACGGTTGGGACACGACGCTGACGCGCGCAGATTCCTTCTTGCTCAATAAGGACAAGAGGGTCTTGCTCGTGGGCTACGGCGCGATCGCAGCGCGGCTGGCGGAGCTGCTGGCGCCCTTCGGCATGAAGTTGGTCGGTTTTCGCCGGACACCGCGTGGTGACGAGACCGTCGAGGTCCACCCGGTCAAGGACCTTTCCGCTTGGCTTCCGACCGCAGATTTCGTCATCGACATGTTGCCCGCGCACTCGGACACGGTGGACTTCTTCGCCGCCAAGAGATTTGCCGAGATGAAACCGGGCGCAATCTTCATCAACATCGGCCGCGGCGCCTCCGTCGATCAGGCGGCGTTGCTTGCGGCCTTGCGTGGCGATTTGCGTGCGGCATACCTCGACGTCGTGACGCCTGAGCCCTTGCCGCCGGAGCATCCGCTGTGGACCCAGAGGGGCTGCACCATCACCCCGCACGTGGCTGGCGGACACGGCGACGAATACGACCGGCTGGTCACGCTCTTTCTCGGCAACTTCCGACGCTTCCTACACGGACAGCCACTCTTGGGCAGGGTGTACTAGTGCCGCACTAGTCGGTTGCGCCCGTACCCGGCGCCTGCGCAGGGACTTCGTGCCAGCGGTTCGCGCCAATGCTACCCTCTTGCCGACCCAGAACAGGCCCAACTTTTGCTCTGTGGGGAACCATGGCCGCCATCGATTCGCTCTTGTCATTGATCGACGCACAGCAAGCGACCGGGATCGTGTTGCGTGCGCGGGAGGCGCCGGTGATGATCGGCGGCAAGGGGCGCGGGCTGACCATGCCGCCGATGAGCGCGCTGACGCTTGAGACCTTCGTCGCCGAGGTGCTGAGCCAAGACGAGCTTGCAACCTTGAACGCGTCGGGGGCTTGCGATGCCATCTACCGCGCCGGTCAGTCGGGTGCCTTTTCCGTCGAGGCTCGCAAGAGCGGCGACAATCTGTCACTCAAGCTGCGCCGCGGGGCTGCCGGAGTGGCAAAACCCGCGCTCGCGACTGCGCCCCAGCCGTCCGTCGCGCCCGTGCCAGCCGCCCCGCCCGTGCCGCCGTCCGCTCCCGCGCCCGAAGCCGCGAGTGCCCTGCGGTCGGTTCCTACGCCAGTCGTGGATCCTGCACAAGCCGCGCTTGCTGCGCGATTGGCCGCGACCATCGCGCGGGCTGCGACCCATGAGGTATCCGACCTGGTGGTGTCGAGCGGGCAACCCTTGTGGATCCGAACCGCGGCGGGGTTTTCTGCTTCGTCCGCCAACGCGATCGGCGAGGCCGAGATTCGCGCTTTCGTCGATTCCCTTCTCGACGGGAAGCGCCGGCAGATGCTGGAAAGCGCCGGCAGCGTGGACGTGCCGTGGGTGGCGCCCGAGGTCGACGACGAAGGTGCGCAGCGATTTCGCGTGAACGTGTTCACGCAAACCCATGGCCTGGCGGTGGCCCTGCGCCCGATCAACCGGCGCGCCCCGTCGCTCGCGGATCTCGGCTTGCCGGAAAGCATCGGCAGTTTGGCCAACGCCGTCGGGGGCATGGTGCTGGTGGTGGGACCCACGGGCGCGGGCAAGTCGACCACGCTGGCCGCGATTCTCGAACGCGTGAACCGCGCCCGCCCAAGCCACGTCATCACCCTCGAAGATCCCATCGAGTTCGTGTACCAGCCGCGGCGTTGCCTCATCCACCAGCGCGAGGTGGGCACGCACGTCGAAAGTTTTGCGACTGGCCTGCGCGCGGCTTTGCGCGAGTGCCCCGACATCATCCTGGTCGGCGAAATGCGCGACCGCGAGACCGCGGCGCTGGCGTTGACCGCGGCGGAAACCGGGCACCTGGTGCTGTCGACCCTTCACAGCGGCAGCGCGGCCATGGCCGTCGACCGCATCATCGATTTCTTCCCCGAACACCAGCAGGCGCAGATTCGCCAGCAGGTCGCGGGCTCGCTGCAAGCGGTGCTCACGCAACAGCTTCTGCCCGGCACCGCGCCGGCCACGCGCCACCCGGCCATCGAGCTTCTTGTCGTCAACTACGCGGTCGCGGCGCTGATTCGCGAGGGCAAGACCCACCAGCTGACGACGCAGATCCAGACCGGCCGCGAGGACGGGATGATCACCTTCGAGGCGTCGCTGTTCGAGCTGCTGCGTGCCGGCCGCATCTCGCGCGACACCGCGCTTGGCGCCGCCCGCGACTCGGTCGAGCTGCAGCGGCGGATCAAAGAAGCGCGTCTGTAGGGCGAGAGCTGCTAGCCAGCCTTGCACCGTACAACGACATCATGATAGATTACCATATCGTTGTACGGAGGAAATCATGTCGACGGTCACGCTGTCCCCAAAGTTCCAGGTCGTCATACCTCTACGAATCCGCGAAACACTTGGTTTGAAGGCCGGGCAAAAGGTGGAAGCGTTGCAGTATCTTGATCGAGTCGAGTTCATTCCTGTCCGATCTCCACGCGAGATGCGTGGTTTCTTGAAAGGAATCAACACGCTGGTACCTCGCGACAAGGATCGCGTGTGAACGTTGTTGATTCTTCCGCCTGGCTGGAATACTTCGCGGATGGGCCGAATGCAGGATTCTTTGCACCGGCAATCGAGGCCACCGATGAGTTGGTGGTTCCTTCGATCTGCCTGCTCGAAGTATTCAAACGGGTATGCCAGCAACGTGGTGAGGGCCCTGCACTTCAAGCGGTAGCTGTGATGCACCAGGGGCGGGTCGTAGACCTTGATTCCGCCTTGTCGCTGATTGCCGCAAGGATTGGAACCGACACGAAGCTGGCCCTTGCCGACAGCGTCGTCCTTGCAACCGCGAGGCAAATTGAAGCGACGTTGTGGACGCAGGATGCGGACTTCGAAGGTTTGCCCGGCGTGAAGTTTCGGGCAAAGAAGAGTGCGGCCTCGGCTCGGCGATCATCGACCGAGAGTTGACAGGCC